>JADHXT010000036.1 GCA_016782825.1 Candidatus Brocadiia bacterium
GGCAGATGGGCGAGCAACCTCGCCTTGACCAGGTTCGGGAACCGGCCCGTGGCCTCATCCCAGGCCAGCGGGCAGTATGGGTGGCAGCCCCTGTGACGGCCGAGGAAGTAGTGCCACCCTTCGGGGAATGTCTCGATCGTGTCCCAAAGCGGCTTCCAGTACTTCTCGAAGTACGTGTCCAGCCACTGCACCGAGCGGCGAATGGTCTCCTCCTCGATGCTCTCGTCCCAAAGCACGATGTTCGTCAGGGCCGTGTGCGTGACGGCGATGGAGTCGTCGCGGTACCAGTTCCGCCCCGGGGGCTCTCCCGTCGGGCGCCGGTAGCGCCACGCCTGGTGGATACCGTCGCCCATGAGCCACTTCGCGGCAGCGGTCCGCTCCCCGGCAGTCAGGTTGCTCCATACCCAGTCCACAACCGTGGCGTACTGCCAGGCCCGCCCACGGTCAAGTTGAGGGTTCTCCATGCCGATGACGGATGTGAGCCCGCGAAGATACGCCTCGGCATTCCGGCCGTGGTGCTTCTCGACAAGATGGCAGAGCCCCACCGCAGCGATCTTCGCTCCCCACAGATGAGTTCTCCCGCTGGCCAGTTCGGCGTCCACTTTGTTCTTCAGGGCGACGTACTGGGCGTGCATCGATCCGCCCGGTGCGCAACGTTTGGCTATCTTGGCCAGGCGCCCGTCGCCGACCCACAGCCGCGGATGATCGCCCTTCTTGTACTTGAGCGTCGTGGCTGCACGTGCGGCCGCCGCAAGCGGAGAGCCCCCCGCCTGGAACAGCATCAGCGCCGCCACACACACGATCCCCGTGGCGCCACCGAGCTTGCTTCCCGCTACCATGTTCCTTTCCCCTTCGTGATGTCACTTCTTGATCGGTCCCACGTATGCCGTGCTGACGACGACGTCGTCGAACCATACGCGGTTGATGGGATTCGGATTTGCCGCCTTGTTGTGCCGGGCGGCGTGCTCAGTCACGTAGTGGAGGAGCGAGAAGAAGTTGATCTTCAGATCGCTGCTCGTGCGCCAGCGAAAGCCCTCGAACGGCTGGCCGCCCCGCTCGGCCAGCGAGAAGCCCATCCCCGTCCATCGGCCGCGCCGCACGCCCTTGACGAAGTGCGCCACCAGCTTCCCGTCGAGCCACAACGCCAGCTCGCCGTCGGGCCGGTCGGGGACCGAGTTGAGCTTGAGCATGACTTCCACACACTGCCATCGGCCTCTCGGCACGAGCGCCGGCCGGGCAGGGCGCAAGCCGTTGCCCCAGTACCTGCCGTCCGCCGAGATCTTCATCTCGTGCCAGTACGCATAGAAGCCCCAGGCGCCCGGCGCCGGATGGCGGCCATAGTCGCCGAAGGGCTCGATCCCGAATGTGACCCGGTCGTTGCCGCGCGGACGCACCCCCGCGCCGCCTTGTGGCCAGCGCGTCGGCGGGTTGTAGCCGCCCAGATGCACGAAGTGGTGAATGTAGCCGGCGTCCGCCGGGAACTTCACATAGAACCGTGCAAACGCCGTCTCCACCCCCTGCGACAGGCGCCTGTAAAGGTGGCCGCCTGTGTTCTCCTTCAGCGTGGCCGTCATCTGAAGCGAGCGCTTGCCGCCACTGCCAGGCGCGACGTCAGTGCTGAAGGCCATCACCTTGCCGCCCTTGTTGCTGGTGTCGCTCCAGCGCTTGGCGATCTCCTGAATCGTTCCCGTCTCGAAGTTCTCGGCGAAGAGCACACGGGGGTCGCGCGCGATCCCCGCGTCGCCGGGGTACTTCGCCGCCAGGCCAGCGCCCTCTGGCAACCCCTTCGGTTTCTCCCCACCGTTGGCCTGCTGACTCGCCAACGCCAACACGAGGATCAAGCCCGCGCCGCCGCTGGCCGCGAGCGACCGCCTGCTCGTCGAGCGAGACGTCATGCATCACTCCTTTTCGCTTGCTTCGCCAACTGGAACTTGCGATATGCGTCGAACAGGGTCTGCTCTTCGGCGGTAAGCTGCTTGGCTCGACCGGTGCTGGCCAAGCCCTTTGCTTCGTCCAGGAACCGCTGGCAGTCGGCCAGGCCCTTGTCGCGTCTCGCTATCGCCTCGGCGCCGCGCACGAAGTACTTCTGTAGGTGGCGCGCGTTCTCCTCCATCTGCGCGAAGTGCTTCGCCATCGCAGGAGCAGCTTTGCCGTAGCGATGCGGGTAGTAGTCGGTCAGGGTGGCGTCCACGTCCAGCTTCGTGTCCCAGGCGGCCCTGGCGAAGACATAGAGGTTCGCAGCAGCGTACTTGCGGGCATTCCAGTGTGCCTGCACCGCGCAGCCCGCAAGACCGATTCTCTGGAAGTAGGCCAGCTCCTGCGGGATGAGGTGCATCAGCGGATAGGGCCTCCCACGCCAGGCGCTGCGGCCCGTGTAGTACTCGTACATGATCACGTCGCCGCCGCCGTCCTTCGTGAGCTCGACCCATCGCGCCAGATGCTTGCGCGCGATGTCGAACGCGTAGGGTCGCTTCGCCAGCGGCCCCGTAGCATTGCCGATGGGGTCCGTGAACCAGTTGCGCGTGAAGAAGGCGTAGGTCACGTCCAGTCCCGGCGCGGGCCTCTCCTTCTGCGGCGGCTGGGTGTAGTTCACGTAGGCGGCGACGCTCACTCGCTTGTCGGGGAAGCGCGTCTTCACTTCCGCGACAATCGGGTTGATGAGCTTCAGGTAGATGTCCTGCGTCGCTTCGTACTTCCGCCTCTCCTCCCACGGGACGCCGGTCTTGCAGTTCTCGCACTCACACCAGCCGTAACCATCGTTGGGGTAGAGCGCGAACACGTCCACTTCGGGGTGTCTGGCGATGTAGGCCAGGACGTTCTCGCGATAGGTCTTCGCGGCCTGGGGATTGCTGAGGCAGAACTGCCCGCCGCGGCGACCTCCCGGCTGTCGCTTGCCCCCGACGAGCGCGAACCACTCGGGGTGCTCCTTGAAGTGCTTCTCCGGCGGCAGGAAGTAGTGGAATGAGTGGTGTCCGACAGCGAGGATGAAACCGCGAGGGAGCATTCCCTCCTCGACGATCGCCTTCCTCCAATCCTCGGCGCTCTCATACTGCGCCACGGGAATCAGGAAGTAGTTGAGCTTCTGCTTCATCGCCCAGTCCACGATCTGCATCGGCGTGTTGCCAAACCAGGCGGCGCAGATGAAGCCACGGATCTTCAGGCTTGCCTTGTGCCGCTCGCGGAGCTCTGGTAGCTCGATCATCGGCTTCTTCGGAATGAGCTCCTCGATGAAGCCGCTGCCGGGACGCACGTGCTCGCCGAAGTTCAGCCAGCGACAGCCGAGGTGCTTCTCCAGCAGCGTGTAGACCGCGTAGATCACCGCCCGCTTGTTGCTGCCGATGAGAAGCAGATCGCCGCCGTCCGTCTCGATGGCGAACGCGTCGGAGTCGGCATCGGCCTTCGCAAAGCGGATCTTCGACGCCCGTTTCGCGCGGGGCGAAACCGCGACGATGATCTTCCGACCCGTCGCCTTTGATTCCGTTCGCACGGTCAGCTCTGCGCCGGAGATCAGGCCGAGATACTTCTGTAACTCCGCTGCCGCGAACTGCTCCTGCGCCGTCGGGGCGTCGGGGGTGACGATGCTGTAGTCGCTCGCGCCGTTCGTCGCCAGCGGCAGCGCCGCAGCGTCCGTTCGAGCGATGCAGGTCAGCATCACGACGGCTCCCAGGATCTGCCCAGACCGGCCAACCTTGACCATGGGTAAGACCTCCTTATCGGCGTCCTGCCTCGCCCAGCAGGCCAGCGGCGTTCTGCCAGCGGATCCTTTCCTTCTCCTCCTCACTGGCGTCCAGCACCTCCAGTTTGACCAGAGCTGGGTCGGGGTACTTGAATGGCATCCCAGTGCCGAACACGACCCGCTCGGCGCCGAGGCGTGTTATGAGCTGGCCGATCTCGTTGGCCAGCACCGCGCTCAGACGCGAGATCTCGATGCAGTAGTTCGGCGGCAAGCCGCTGGCCTCCTGCCCCAGGAGGGAACGGATGAAGCCGATGCCGTTCACCAGGACGAATTGCGCCTGCGGACATGCGTTCATCAGTGTGGCGATCTCGTCCAGCGGCACGTCGGGCGCGTCGACCAGCCAGTGGCGCTGCCGGGAGTCCTCCGCACGAATGGGGATGGAGAGGACCATCCCCCGCTCCGTCGCCGCGCCGACCAGATCGAGGCAGCACCGGTCAGACAGAGCATAGTTGTGCCACTTGGGATAGAGCCTCAGCCCGCTCATCCCGAAGTCCTCGTGGCAAATCCTCAAGTCGTCCTGCCATCCGGCATAGGACGGGTTGATGACGGCGAAGGGGATCAGCCGGTCGCGATGCGGCGCCACCTCGGCGTGGACTTCCTCATTCCCGGCCTGTGTGTTGCGATAGGTGATGGCACCGGCACTCGAAACGACCGCTTGGTCAATCTCGGCGCGCTCCATCAGCTTCAGCAGCCCCGACGCGGTGTTGTGGCGCAGTTGGCGGAACGCGAAGTGGCCCAGGTAGGCGTTCACATCGATGATCATCGCTCGCGCCTCCTCAGGATCTTCTCCATGGTCCCGCCCAGGATTGCCCGCTTGTCCTCCTCGCTGAGGGCCGCGGCGCGGATCTTGCCGACGCCGGCGGTCATGGACATGTCGCAGCCGAACAGCAGCCTCTCCGCGCCCAGCACGTTGGCCGCCATTTCGACGACGCCCTCGTCGATCACGCTGCCGCTGGTGTCGAGGTAGACGCTCGGCGCGTTCCGCAAAGCCTTGATCGTCCACTCCCAGTCGCCGCCACCACACACGTGGGCGCAGATGAGCGTGGCCTCCGGATGGCGAGCGGCGAGCTCCGCGAGATGCCCGGCATCGGAGATCCGAGGCTGAGCCTCCGGGAAGTAGTGGGAGTGTCCGGCATGCTGGAGGATGGGCACGCCCAGCTCTATCGCCAGTTCCACGACAGGCCAGACCACGGGCTCGGTGCAGGTGTACTCGTTGTAGAGCTTGATGCCGATGAATCCCCGCTCCTCGACGCAGCGCCGGATTTCCTCGAGGGACTCCCGTTGATGGCCGGGGTTGACATAGCAGTAGCCCAGCACGCGGCCGGGGAAGCGGGCCATCGCCTCCGCCACCCACTGGTTGCACTCGCGGAAGCCCTCGGGCGTCGCCGGGCGGCGCGGGGTGAGGATGGAGCAGCAGAGCTGGTCGATCCCCAGCTTGTCCGCCGCCTCGATGAGCTTCCGGTCACTCTCCTCCCACGACGGCGAACTCCGATGGTGCAAGTGCGCATGACAGTCGATGACCATCGTGGTCTCTCCTTCTCTCGCGTCCGCACGCGCCCCACGCCACTCGACAGGCCTTCAGGATCCCGGCGATGATGCCTGGCGCGTCGTCGGTGAGGGCGGGATTGATGGGGCGCGAGAACGTGCGCCGGAGGAGTCCTTCGGCGGCGCGGCATCGCCCGGCTCGCGACGCGCAGGCGGCTCCGGCGGGGTGATGGCGAAGTAGAAATGGGTCTTTGCCTGATAGTAGGGCATCTCCCACAGCTTCTCGAAGGTCGGGTAGCTGATCTCGTGCCCCTTGCCCAATTGCGGGGTCGGATCCCAGATGACGAATACCTTGCGCGCGTCGTCGTATCCGACCGCGACGCGGAAATGTGGGCGTTCTCTGCTCAGCGTGCTGCGTTGATAGACGATGACGGGTGTGTTGTTCCGCAGCAGTGTCTTGACGGTGTCGGCCGTCCCCGTTCCTGAAGTGGTCTTGAGACCCAGCATGGAGCTGTGCTCCCACAGCCAGGGGATGTAGAACCCGGTCTGCTTCATCCGGGGGTAAGCCTTGATCAGGTCCTGCTCGGTGATCTTCTTGCCGCGGTGCTGGAGCAGCATTGCCAGGGCCGCGGCGCCGCAGGTGTTGCGGTGCGACTGCTGGACGTACGGCACGTCGGGCACTGTGTGGCGGGCCTTGGCCGGCGCGGCAGCCCCCTTTGGCGCCCCGGCGCCGAGCAACCCGATCCTCTTGGATCGACCGGGAGCGACCGTCACTTCGATAGCTCTTGGCGGAACGACGCGGACCCACTCGGGGACGCGGATCGTCCAGCGCTTCGGGTCCGTGCCGTTGTTGTGAGCGACGGCGATCCATTTCCCTTCGCGTCGCACCAGGCTGAGGCAGGCCTGGGGGTCGTTGCAGGTGAGCAGGTTGCCGGCAACGAAACGCTTCGGCCCGGCCGAGACGTCGAGCGTCAGGTAGCCCTTGCCCTCGAAGACGCCGACGCGGCGGAGGGTTCCTGTCTTCTCGTCCACCAGCCCGGCAGTCAACGCGAACGCGGCGAGCGTTCGGAGCAGCATCGCCCAAGGCATTGGTCTGTCCTTCGTTCAGTGACGCGGCTCCCTGCGTGTCCGGCCCTTCCAGTGCGCGTGCAGTGTGGCGCGGTCAGTCCTGGCGCTTCCCCTTCAAGTACCCAAGATCTACGACGTTCTGCCAGTTGTCCGTTAGAAGCAGCGCGTCGAATCTCCTGTAGTGGGCTGGAGCGTCGTAGGCGGGCTGGGCAATCGTCCCGCCCATCGTGATCTGTGTGATACTCGGGTTGGCATTCGCACAGGTCTTGATGCCTCGGTACTCGCATATCTTCACCCCGTCGATCCAGACGGCCACGGAGCCTGTCCTGTCCGCCGCCATCTTGACGGCCATCACGCACGAGTACCAGCGCTCATACTCCAGTTGGACGGGCCTCCTGGCGCTGTAGCCGCTCTGGTTGGGGTGGTACGCCAGGTAGTACGTCTTGCCCAGGGTGCAGCGGACCGGGAAGCCGCGTCCCTTCACCTCTGTGTAGCGGTCGTGGTTGTCCTTGTCCGAGATCTGCCACTCGAAGTGCTTCTCGCCCTGCGGAGCCGGTCCTCGCCTCACGTGTGCGCAGCGTTCGGGGTGGTCGATGACGCGAGGACCGGTCGCAGGGCCAACGGTCTTCCACCCGAACCAGAACGGCGGGTTGGGCAGCACGCTTCCATCTGCCTGGTCCTCGCAGTCCCAGTAGAAGAAGATGTTGGGCTTGTTCGGCCGGGTTGGCGTGGACTGGGCCGGCTCGCCTGGACCAGCCTGGGCGAGGAGCATGCCCGGGACGGCCGTCATCGCCATCGCAAGAAGTGCCGCCACTCGCGTTGTCTCTTGAATCATCGCCTGCCTCATGGCTCTTTGTGTCAGGGTCGGCGTGTTCGTCGTGCCCCGCCGAGTGGCTCCGTTCACTGCCGCGAGCGCGGCGCCGTTGCGGGGCCTGGCCCCCTTTGCTTCACCGGCGGCCCTCCGAAGAGGGAAGTGGCCCGATGCGCTGGGTCCCCACGGCCAGCTCGTCGATCCAGAGCTTCTGGGCGTGGGGGAGGAGGCCGCGGCCGAAGTAGGGGGCGAGCAGGAACTGGTTGAGCTTCATCCTCGGGAAGTCGGTGGTGCGGAAGATGACGTCGGTTCGCTCGATGACGAGCTTGCCGTCGAACCAGCCGCGGAGCTCCCCGTCGGCCTTCCACTTGTCGCTGGCTACGTCGAGGCTGTTGAGCTTGAACATCGCCTCGACGCAGTGCCAGTTGGCGTCGGTGAGCAGAGGGCCCTTGCTGTCGTAGAGCTTGCCGTTGTAGCCCCCGCGGAGCGGGCCTTGGGTGAGGCCGTGACGTGCATTCGTGTTCTGCATGTCCGTGGCCCCGAGGCGCAGCTTCCCGCCATTCGCCTCGATGTAGAGGGTCAGGTGGCTGCGCGCCGGCCCGTGGTACTTGGGGTTCTCGGTGGTCAGGAAGTGCAGCATGTGAGGGTGATACGTGCGCCCGGACCATCCCCAACCCTTCGAGAGCTTGATGTAGAAACGGATGTAGACCACCTCGGTGGGCTTGAAGAGATGCCGGAGCCCTCTCGAGCCCACGGCCTTGCCGCCGTCTTGCCACTCGTACTCGATGCATCCCGCGCCGGCGCGGGCGTCCTTCCCGGAGATTGTGATCTTGGAGCTGTCGTACCAGCCCCGCCTCGCAACGTTCAGGTCATCGAAGCTCTCACTGAAGAAGATCCCAGGGGCTTTCGTCTCAGCAGCAGCGGCGTTGCCGACGAACGCCGCCAGGGTGATCGCCATGCACATTCCGAGCCACGAGTACCGGATCATCTTCTGCCTCCTCTCACGAGCCTTGCGCCCGCACGTCGAAGCAGTAGAGGTTGGTGACGGCCACGCTGGAGAAGCCCTTGCCGATCGTGTTCACTTCCCACAGGCGTGGAGGCCCGTCCGCCGGCCATTCTTTCAGCAGACCCGTATCGGGGGACTTCCCGTCCCGGCTCGGTCCCCTCCAGCCTGGCCACTCGTTCCCGGCAGCTCGGCTCGATGCGAATGCCACGGACAACACCGTCAGCATGCCTGCAAGCAGGCTCTTGGACCTCGTCATTCTCGCTCCTCCGAGACGCTGAAGGACAAGGGCAGCACACCGGCCGGCACACAACGCGGCGCGCCTCGCGCCCGACTCTCACCGGCAGTCTCACTTCGCATTGGGTTTCCCTTTCCTCACGATATAGAGCCCCCAGTCCTCATCCCCCGCCTTCCTGAAGGTCCGCCGCCCGCCCGACCACGTGAAGGAGTTCTCCTTGCTCCAACGCTGTCCGTCGAACGCCTTCCACAGGTAAGAGCCCGGTCCCAGCTTCAGGTCCACGCTCTCGCCTCCCTTCTTGAGGTAGACGATGCAGCGCGTTCCTGGATTGGCCAGGCACCAGCCGCCGCTGACGAGATCGTTCCGGGGGCTTGTGTCCACGAACTCGACGCCTGAGGTGAACGCTGCAACGTCCCCGGCGGCTTCCAGCGAAGCGAGGTAGACCTTCCTCATCTTGTCGGCGCAGTCGTTCCAGCGCCTCGTCTTGGTCGCGCGGGCGCAGGGCCTGTGAAACCCCGACATGGCAGCCCCCGCCATGAAGTACTCGAGCGCTTCGCGGCGCTTCTCGCCAGCATCCGCGTCTTTCTTCAGGCCCACGTAGTTCTTGAGTATCGTGATGGGCTTCGGACTGCTCTTGGACCGCTCATACCAGTCCGCGACTGTCTCGTATCGCGTCATCTTGAACGGCGGGTTCGTGCCGCCGGGGAACTGGCTCATGTCTGCGAAGTCGTACTGCGGCCTCGTGAGGATGTCCGCCATGCCGCGGCTGAAGTGGAACTCCACCCGGTCGCGAGACACGCGCTTCCAGATGTGCTCTGGGATATTCGAGTAGAGGAGACGCACTCCCTTGGATTTCCCATATGCGTGGACGAAGTCGGCCCAGTACTCCACCCACTCCCTCGGCCATCCGTTCTCGTTGCCGCAGACATAGAGCACGTTTCCGGCTTGCCACGTGCAATCCAGGATCTTCCTTGCGAACCTCTCCTGGTACTTGAGCACCTCTGGCCGATGGTCGAGCCCGGGCACGGTGCGCACAAACTTGCTGTCGGCGTCGCGGCCGGCCCTCCCGACATCGAGAGGGCCTGCGTAGTTGACGTTGTTCTTCGGATTGAAGGGGGAGGTGGCCCAGATGGTGTAGGTGGACCACATCTCCACGGTCAGGACGATGCCCTTGTCGGCACACAGCTCGCAGAAGCTGCGGAATCGCTTCCAGAATGGCTCGTTGAAGACGTTCAGATCGTACTTGCCCTTTGCGTTCTTGCCGAAGGCATCCAGGTGCTCCTGCTTGCCCGTCACCGGATCGTGCCACCATCCCTTGTAGGTGGACTCGATCGGATACTTGCGCGCCCCCTCGCGGTCGGAGTCGCTGATGTACATCTCGATCCGCCAGTGTGTGCAGCCCGCCTTCGCCAGCTCATCCACTGCCCGCTCATAGGGGTAGTTCCCCACACGCGGCAGCATCTCGAGCTCGCGGGCGCCGGTGAGGAAGAGGGGCTTCTGCCTGTACTCGAAGTAGCAGGGATTCCTTGGCGAGATCCTCACCCTGTCTGATCGCTTCGTGGTCTCCCCTCGGTCCGGCGCGGCCCGGTGGCCCGTGCCGGGCGGCGGGAGTGCGCCGCCGCGGCGGCGCTCGAGTGCCTGGGGCTGCTGGATGAACAACGTCACGTCGGTTTGCCGCGTGCCGATGACGTAGCGGCCTCCAATCCCGTGGCCGCGGAGCACCAGGTCCATGTCCCCGTCGGCGTCCACGTCGGCGATGGTCGGGCCGATCCCCATGGTCAGATCCGTGGCGAGTTGATGCTTCACCCAGGTGACCCGGCCGCCGGAACGCACCAGCTCGATCCAGAACACGTCGAGGGGATCGTCGTTGCCGGGGTCGCCGTGCCGATACCTGCTCTTCCCCGCGAAGATATCCAGGTCTCCATCGCCGTCGATGTCGGCGTAGGCCACGCCATGAAGCTGGGAAGGCAGCTTCCCGGGGAGGATCTCGTGCAGCTTGAAGCTCGGCTTCCTGCCGCCCGAGGACTCGAGCCAATAGGCCCCGTAGTGATGTGCCCGGGGAATGAGGAGATCCTCATCGCCGTCGCCGTCCACATCGTAGACCTCGATCTGCATGGTCTCGTGGCCCCGCCTTGCGGAGCCGGGCGACGGCAGCGAATGCCTGACCCACTTACCTCTCTCCCGCCGCTCGAACCACACGAAGTCGCTCACAATGTCCAGCCGCCCATCCTCGTTCAGGTCTCCGATTCCCAGGCCGTGCAGCGGGGACTTGTCCACGGGGGTCCAGGACCAGTTCGAGGCGGTTTTCGGTTCCTTTGGGATCTCGTAGATTCGGATACCCTTCCCAGGGCAAACGTCGGAGCAGACCATCTCGTCTCGGCCGTCGCCGTCGATATCAACGAACACGATAATTTCAGGCCACCTGGTATCCCAGGTGATGTGGTGTCTTGTCCAGATGCCGGTAGACGGCGGGCCGGGATTCTCGAACCAGAGCAGCTCGTTCTTCCTGCGGTCGTCGCTGGACCGGCGATGAGCCGTCAAGTCCAGATCCCCGTCTCGGTCCAGGTCGTAAGGCACGGTGAAGCCGATGTCGATGTCGGTCGGCTTGGAAGCGGGCGGGTATAACGGGTGTCGTTTCCACGATGGCCCTTCGAACCATTGGAGGCCGGCGACGATATCCACGACCCCGTCCCCGTTGATGTCCACCACGGGCACATGGCCCATGTTCGTCTCCGCCACTGTCTTCAGGCTGACGCGCTTGAACGTCACCTCGCCGGCAAGCACGCCGTGCACTACGCTCAACGCGAGTGCGGTGAAGTATCCAGCCAGTTGTCGCTTACGGAACCTGTGCATGGCCGCTTTCTCCTGAGCGGGACATCCCCATAGCTCACGGCGATACGTTCTCCAGATACACGTGCAGGTCACCGTTCCACGGCTTCGAGCAGATATCAATATCGCCATCGCCGTCGACGTCGCCCGCGACGCCTTCGTGACAGCGATCACCTTGGTTGACGATCTGTTCCCTCCACCGGCCGCCCCGCCCATCGGCGTTTTGCCAGATGAACCACAACCGCTTCCCCTGCGGTCCGGAACCGCCGAGCGGCCCTTCGCCGGAGAACACGTCCAGGTCCCCGTCGCCGTCGAAATCGGCCACAGCGAGTGTGTGCAGGTCGCCCTTCTTGTCCGCAATGGGTCGACGGACCCAACGCCCACCCGTGCCGTCGGCATTCTCGAACCAGTGAGCACGCCCAGAGCCGGGTTCGGCGTCGGCGTCGGTCATCACCACGTCGTTGTCGCCGTCTTTGTCCACGTCGCAGATCCACGACTTGGTCGTGTCCTTGAAACGCCCGCCGCTGCCGCCGGCAATCGTCTCGTGCCACGCCCATTTCGTGCCCTTGCCGTCCGCGTTCTCGAACCAGCCGGTGGATCGAACGACGTCGTTGTCGCCGTCGCCGTCCAGATCGCCGACGCCGCGCGGCGCAATGCCGCCGTGAACACCGGGACCGATGCGGTGGGGCCTCCATTTCTGCGTAGCATCCTGGGGGATGTGATACCAGAAGACGCCTGACCGATCGCTCATCGCCACCAGGTCGAGCTTGCCATCCCCGTCAATGTCAGCGGCCACGTTGTCGTGCGTGCGGATCGCCCCGGCGTTGTGTCGCTGGAACGGCTTCTCTTTCGGCTGGCCGGTATTGCGATACCAGACGCTGCCGGCGACGTGGTCCACCCAGCCGTCGCCGTCCACGTCAAAGGCACAGCCGCCCACGTCGGTCCCCGCCTTCTCGCCGATCGTGTGACGGATCCAGCGATCCCGTCGCTGATGCTCGAACCACCAAACGGTCCCGCTGCGGCAGCCCACGACCCAGTCGAGATCACCATCGCGGTCGACATCGACGAGAGACGTCTGCCCCATCTTGTTGCCTGCTCGGCCGATCTCGTGCCGAGTGAATTTCATCTCGCCGGCTACGCATAATGCCGCGCAGCCCACGAGCCACGCGAGGAGCGCACTCCGCGTCAGGAGGGCTCGTTGGCCGGGTGCTCGCCTCAGAGGTCGTCCGGCTTGTTGCATCACGGCCTGCTCCTTTCGCTCTCTCGGGTGCTGTGGCCACGGAATCGGCGTCGGAAACTGCCCGCTGCAACGGCCCAGTCCGACCTCGCGGGCAACTTGATCGTCTGTTTCGCCGGGCGGAGCGAGTCCAAAACGATCTCGCGATACTCTTTGGTTGTGTCCACCGCTATGGCTTTCAAAGGCGCTGCCGCGGCTGAAAGATCCACCCGGGTCGTGTCCGTGTCTTCCTTGTAGAACACATACGTCGTGTTGCCAGGCGTTTTCAGACAGAGGCCGTCGGTGAGTCCATTCGCCCGCACCATGTCCAGCAGGAAACGGCCTCGCCAGAAGTCACGAACGCATCGCATCTGCTCCGGGTGTGGGTAGGGGTGTGGGCTATTCGGATAGAAGCCGTAGAAGCCGCCCATGCCGCCAGCCATGGTCTGCCACCAAAGGAGCCGGCGAGTTCCGTCCATGTCCAACCGAAAGCCTTTGCGCAAGTAGCTGTGTCGCTCCTCGTAGAAGTGCGGCCGGTTGAGATCGGCATCCAGAACCTCGACGATCTCGCGATAGTCCCTCGGCCCGTGCGACGTCGTGGTAAGCTGCACGCCTCGCCCAAAGCCGTCGTACGAGTTCATGTTGTTCGCTCTGGCCGGCAGCCTGTGGCCGCGGGCGCAGAGCAGGTGGTCCCAGCCCATGTGCTCGTGCAGGGAGTTGGACCAGCCGTCGAGCTGCGGTCCCTTCGTCCACTCGTGCAGGTCGAAGCCGTAGCCCATCGACCAACCGGGAAGTGGGCCAAGCCGCGCCGCGATGTAGCGCTGAAGTCGCCGATCGGCCGGTCCGTTGATCCCGCCTACGCCGATCGGTGTCCATTTGCGGGACTCGTCGCCCCAAGCCCAGAGGTGAACTCGACAACCCCGGCGGTGGGCTGCTGCAATAGCGCTTTCGAGAGCCTCGAACGTCTTCAGATCGGGGTTCTTGCTATCGTGTTCGCTGTGCTTGAGAGCCCCATAGCGAAACCAGTTGTTCACAACGTGCACGAAAACGGTGTCGAAGCCGTGCCGCACGGCGTCGTCGAGGTATTCCTGAAACTTGTCCGGCTTGTCCGGCAAGCCGATGATCGCGCCGGTATACTGCTTCCGGTTCATGTAGACGTTGAAGCGATACGCCTCAAGATGCGCATCGTCGCCCGTCTGAATGGCAAACCGGTTCCCCTTGTGTGTGAGGAAGCCCTTGATTGCCGGGTTCGGGTTGGGCCGGACCATGATTGTGCCGCGGTGGCCGTTCAACTCGGGGTCGCCGCTGACCGTCGTGAAACGCCACTCTCCCAGCCGCGTGCCGGTGAAACGAAACTTCCACGTGTCGTCGCCCGCGTAGAACATCTGGGTTGTTCGCGCCTGGTCGCCCCCGGTGTGCGAGAACGTCACTCGCGCAACCACGTCGAACGGGTTCCCGTCGCACGACGGATTCTCCAGCGACCACTCTTCATAGAGCCACATTGTCGCGCGCCGCGGTCCGAGCTCGCCGGCATAGAGCGGAAACACCAGCAACTCCACAAACCACGCGACGCATAGCACGAGTTTCATTTCCTGTGTGTTCACGAGCGTCTCCTGGGCTGAGCTGATGTTCTCCTCATTTTCGCTCTACTGTTTGCCGATCGCCACGCGGCGGGGCGATCTCCTTCACCAGCAGGACAATCCAATGGCCGTTGCCTGGGGAACGCAGAGGCACCTTCCGGCCGCCTTGGAGTGATGGCTGCTTCTTCCATTTGCCGTGCTCGATATCCAGCCATTTGACGGCGAAGGATGCGGTGACCCCGGAAAGATCCAGCGCCACCTCGCCGCCGTCCGGGAAGTAGACGGCGTACTCCTTGCCCGGGTTGGCGAGGCAGTAGGCTTCGTCGGGCTTCCTGTCCGAGAGCAGGCCGCTGTGTGGCTCGCACGTGAAGACGTCCATCTCAGCCGTGAGCATCCGCATGCTCCGGATGTTGGCCTGCGCAGTCTCGCCAAGCCCCAGCCCCGAGGGTGGACGATGGAATCGGCTGGAGGCCATTCCGCCGAAGATGTTCCGCCACAATCGCTCGACGGCGTCGCGCGTGCGGCCGTAGCGTCCGCCGACGCCGTCGCGCGCGCCGGGCGGCGACTTGAGATACACCTCGTCCGAGCCGTAGATCTTGACGTTGTTGAGCGGACGGGCCGGCTTCACATAGGCCCGTACCTTCTCGATATTGTCCCAGTGCATCTGGCCGCGGTTGCTGTTGTTCTGCGAGACATCGCAGAAGGAGTACGTTTCGGGGTGGTCGTAGGTCCGCTTGTGATGCTCGTGCAGGAGGTCGGGCGGGTGGTCCCACATCTCGGTGGTGTGGACCTCGACGCCGGCCTCGGCCGCCTTCTCCTTGATGTAGCGCGACCAATAGGCTCCCCACTGGGCCGATTCGTTGGTCTCGTTGTCCATGCAATACAGCACGTTGCCGTATCGCAGGGAGATGGAGAGCATCTTGTCCACCTGCGCCTGCTGGTAGCGCAGGACGATCTGGTTGTTCTCCAGGGCCGGGACGGAGCGGAAGAAGGCGTTCTCCCGCCTGCCGGGGTGGGTGCGGATCACGTCCTTCAGGCCGGAGTCCGCCGCCGTGTAGTTGATGTTGTTCTTGGGGTTGTAGGGGTTGTGGTTCCAGCCCTGCATGTATGCGGCGAAGTCGAAGCGGTCCCAGAGCTCGATCTGGACGATGATGTCGCGCTCGCTCGCCAGCTTGAGCAGGGCCTCGAAGCGCCGCCAGTACTCGTCGCTCAATC
>JADHXT010000037.1 GCA_016782825.1 Candidatus Brocadiia bacterium
GACCGCTGGCTGGGGGGGCGCAGGCGGCGCGGGTGGCCGGCTCGATCTGGTACGCGACTACCTCTTTGTGGACGCGGGCAACGTGACCGGCGTGTTGTCTCTCGACTGGACCATCAGCGGCCTTATCCCGTCCCACATCTATGAGCTGTACGCCTATGGCGGCGTTGCGCGCGACATGGCCCTCACGGTGGACATCGACGGCGATGGCTCGCTCGTGGGCGATCTGCTGGTCGTCGTCGACGGCAACGGGGCGCTTTTCGGCCCCATCACCCCGGATGCTCTGGGGAACATCATCGGGCAAGTGGCCAACGGCACAGGCGACCCGGAAGGCAACTGGGCCGGATTCCAACTCCGGGACATTAGCCCCATCCCCGAGCCGGGCACGATGGCTCTTCTCGCCCTCGGCAGCCTGGGGTTGCTCCGCAGGCGGCGGCGCCGGCGCTGACGTCCGCCAGCCCCACGGCATCTCGGAAGCGCGTCTCGGCCAGGAGCCGGGGCGCGCTTTCTCTTGACACGCCTCGCCGCAAGGGATAGCCTGACGGCGCCACACCACCCTCATCTCTGGAGGACACTGTCATGCACCGCGCCGTTCGCCTCGCGCTCGCCTTGCTCGCCGTTGCGGTCGCCGCCGTTGCCGGCGAGGCTGCCCAGCCACCCTACCGCCATATGGTGCCGGCCGACAAGAAGCTGCCCGAAGCGTGGACGCAGGGCCTCTTCGCCCGCGGCGAGGCCACCGTGTGGCGCGGCAAGCAGCTCGACGGCGTCGGCATGCCCATCGGCGGCATCGGCGCGGGGCAGGTGTATCTGCGCGGCGACGGCACGATGGCCTACTGGCGCGTGTTCAACCGCGAGCACAGCACCGGCTACGGCCGCGAGTGCTACCAGCGGCCCATCCCGCCGTCGCCCGTGGACCAGGGCTTCGCCGTGGTCGTGGAGATGGACGGCAAGACGCAGGTGCGCAAGCTCAGCAAGGAGGGCTTCCGCGAGATCGAGTTCGTCGGCGAGTATCCCATCGCCATCGTCCGCTACAGGGACGATGCCTGCCCCGTGCGGGTGGAGATGGAGGCCTTCTCGCCCTTCATCCCGCTGAACGCCGAGGACTCGGCGCTGCCGGCCACGCTCTTCCACATCACGGTGACGAACGCCTCGGACAAGACCGTGCGGGCGCGCGTGCTGGGCTGGCTGGAAAACGCCGTGCTGCACCACTCCGCAAAGACCCTCCGCGCCACGCGCCGCACGCAGCGCATCGACGGCCAGAACCGCACGCTGCTGCTCCACACCGCCGAGCTCGCTCCGCCGCCCAAGGCCGCCGAGCGCCCGAGCCCGGTCATCGTGCTCGCGGACCTCGAAGGCAAGGACTACGGCACCTGGAAGGTGGAAGGCAGGGCCTTCGGCACCGGCCCCGCGCGCGGCACGCTCGCGGGACAGCAGCCCGTGAGCGGCTTCCGAGGCAAGGGACTCGTGAACACCTACCTGGGCGGCGACGACAAGCTCCAGGGCACCCTCACCTCGCCGCCCTTCGCCATCGAGCGACGCTACGTGCAGTTTCTCATCGGCGGCGGCAACGAGGCGGGACGGACGTGCATCAACCTGCTGGTGGACGGCAAGGTGGTGCGCACCGCCGTCGGGGAGAAGAAGGAGCAGCTCGTCGGGCACTTCTGGGACGTGCGGCCCTTCGCCGGCAAGCAGGCCGTCATCCAGATCGTGGACAAGGCCAGCGGCCCGTGGGGCCACATCAACATCGACCACGTGGAGCTCACTGACCAGGTGCACCAGGCCGCCGGCGGCCCCATCGACCAGCTTCACGACTACGGCTCGATGGCGCTCGCCTTCCTCGGCCCGACGGCCTCCGCGCAGGAGGCGCACGCGGTACTCTCGGCCAGCGGCCCGGCCGGCCGAGGCCCCCGCGCCGTGGCGCCCCTGGTTTCGGTCTTGCGCGAAACCGAGACCAGTTCCCCCGCCGCCGAACGCCGCAGCTACGCGCTGCTCTCCGAACTTCTCGCACTCAACCCCTTGGACAGCCGGTCCGCCCAGGCGCTCGTGGCCTGGCACTTCCCCAACCAGCGCCACCACGGCCGACACTACGCCGTCCGCTTCCGCGACGCCCGCGCCGTGGCCGACTACATCGGCGACCACCACGCCCGCCTCGCCGCCCACACCCGCCTCTGGCGCGACACCTTCTACACCCAGTCCTCCCTGCCCCACTGGCTCCTCGAACGCCTCCACTCCACCGCGAGCAACCTGGCCACGGGCACCGCCCAGTGGTGGGCCAACGGCCGCTTCTGGGGCTGGGAAGGCGTGGGCTGCTGCGCCGGCACGTGCACCCACGTGTGGAACTACGCCCACGCCCACGCGCGCCTCTTCCCCTCGCTCGCCCGCAGCGCGCGCGAGATGCAGGACTTCGGCGCCGGCTTCCACGCCAACGGCCTCGTGGGCTTCCGCTCGGACAATGCCTACGCCGCCGATGGCCAGTGCGGCACCCTGCTCAAGGCCTACCGCGAGCACCTGACGAGCGCCGACGAGCGCTTCCTGCGCCGCAACTGGCCCCACATCCGCCAGGCCCTCCGCTACTGCATCGCACAGGACGGCGACGCCAACGGCATCCTCGAAGGCAGCCAGCACAACACCTTCGACATCAACTTCGTGGGGCCCAACACCTTCGTCGGCTCGCTCTACCTCGGCGCGCTCCGTGCCGGCGAGCAGATGGCCCGGGAGATGGGCGACGAGGGCCTGGCCGACGAGTGCCGCGCCATCTACGAGCGCGGCCGCCAGTTCACCGTCGCGAAGATGTGGGACGGCGAGTACTTCATCCAGCTCGTCGACCTCAAGCAGCACCCCAAGCACCAGTATGCCCGCGGCTGCCTCAGCGACCAGCTCTTCGGCCAGGGCTGGGCACACCAGGTGGGCCTCGGCTACCTGTATCCCGAAGACAAGGTGAAAACCGCCCTCGCCAGCGTGTGGAAGTACAACTGGGCGCCCGACATCGCCCAGCAGAACGCCGCGCACCCGCCGCTCCGGTGGTTCGCGCGGCCCGGCGAGGCGGGCCTCTTCACCTGCACCTGGCCCAAGAGCGAGCACCTGGAAAAGAACGCCGTCCTCTACAAGAACGAGATCTGGACGGGCATCGAGTACCAGGTGGCCGGCCACATGATCTGGGAGGGGATGGTCGCCGAAGGCCTGAGCGTCATCCGCGGCATCCACCACCGCTACCGCCCCACCAACCACAATCCCTACAACGAGGTGGAATGCGGCGACCACTACGCCCGCGCGCTCGCCAGTTGGGGCTGCGCGCTGGCACTCGCCGGCTTCGAGTATCACGGCCCGAAGGGGCACCTGGCCTTCGCCCCGCGCGTCACGCCCGCCGACTTCCGAGCCGCCTTCACCGCCGCCGAGGGATGGGGTACGTATGCCCAGACGCGCGAGGGGAAGAAGCAGACCAGCCGCCTCGACCTGCGGTGGGGCCGCCTGCGCCTCGCACGCCTCACCCTTGCGCTGCCCGATGGCGTGAAGACGGCGAAGGCCGTCGCGACCCTCGACGGCAAGCCAGCGCCCGCGCGCGTGAGCGTGGACGGCGGACGGCTCGCCCTCACCTTCAAGACGCCGCTCCGCATCGAGGCCGGCGGCACACTCCAAGTGGAGGCCACGTGGTGAACGCCATCGCACGGTCGTGGGTCGCTCTCATCGTGTGGCTCGCGCTCTGCTTCGCCGCCGCGGGCATCGGCGGCGTGGCCACCAGCCGCTCCGTGGGTGCGTGGTACCAGGAGTTGGCCAAGCCCTCGTGGACGCCGCCAGGGTGGGTCTTCGGCCCGGTGTGGGCGGCGCTCTACGTCATGATGGCCGTGGCGGCGTGGCTCGTGTGGCGCCAGGCAGGCGTGGCGGGAGGTGGGCTGCCCCTGACGCTGTTCCTCGTGCAGCTGGCCCTCAATGCGGCGTGGTCGTGGCTCTTCTTCGGCTGGCGGCTACCGGGCGCGGCCTTCGCCGAACTGTGCGTGCTATGGCTGGCTATCGTGGCCACGGCGGTGGCTTTCTGGCGTGTGCGGCCTCTGGCGGGCGCCCTGCTGCTACCCTACCTGCTGTGGAGCACCTTCGCCGCCGCACTCAATCTGGCCATCTGGCAAGCGAACCGATAGTCGCCCCGAGCTTTGCCTCTCGCAGGAGAGCCCTTCCCATGCACTCGGCGCTTCTTCTCGTCGTCGGTCTCGGCCTCCTGGCCACTCTCGCACAGGGCGGAGAGCTCGCCGCCGGCATCACCGACACCTCGCGCAGTCCCCACGCCAAACTCAAGTGTCTGCCGCTCGATGCCGTGCGGTGGACCGAGGGCTTCTGGGCCGACCGCTTCCGCCTTTGCCACCACACAATGCTGTCCTCGATGGAGAAGGCGCTCCACCACCCCGACAACTCCGCCTGCCTCGACAACTTCGCCGTGGCCGCCGGCACCGCGGAAGGCAAGCACCGCGGCACCTTCTGGGGCGACGGCGACTGCTACAAGTTCCTCGAGGCCTGCGCCCACGTCTACGCCGTCACCCGCGACCCCAAGCTCGACGCCCTCATGGACCGCTGGATCGATGTCATCGCCAAGGCCCAGGACAAGGACGGCTACCTCTGCACCCAGATCCAGCTCACGCCGAAGACGCGCTGGTCGGCGCGGCACCACCACGAGCTATACAACATGGGCCACCTGCTCACCGCCGCTTGCATCCACGCCCGCGCCACAGGCAAGGACACTTTCGTCCGCGTGGCCACGAAGCTCGCCGACTACCTCTACAAGACGTTCCAGCCCCGGCCGCCGCGCCTCGCCGCCTACGGCTGGAACCCCTCGAACATCATGGGCCTCGTGGAGCTCTACCGCACCACCCGCGACGAGCGCTACCTCGAGCTCGCCGGCATCTTCGTGGACATGCGCGGCACCACGCCCTCGCCAGCCGACGACCGCAGCCCCGGCGATCAGAACCAGAACCGCGTGCCGCTCCGCAAGGAGACCACGCCCGTCGGCCACGCCGTCACCGCCGCCTACCTCTACTGCGGAGCGGCCGACGTGGTGGCCGAGACGGGCGAGAAGGCCCTCGCCGACGCGCTCGATCGCATCTGGAGTCACATGGCCGACCGCCACATGTACATCACCGGCGCCATCGGCGCGCTCCACCACGGCGTGAGCGAGCGGGGCGACAAGGTGCACGAGGCCTTCGGCCGCGACTACGAGCTGCCCAACCGCACCGCCTACAACGAGACCTGCGCCAACATCGGCAGTGCCATGTGGAGCTGGCGCATGCTCGCCCTCACCGGCGACGCCCGATATGCCGATGGGATGGAGACCGTGCTCTACAACTCGATGCTCAGCGCCATGAGCCTGGACGGCACCCGCTTCTTCTACACCAACCCCCTCGCCCGAGCGGGCAAGCAGATGCCCCTGCTGAGCAACGACACGCCCACCCGCTGGTTCACCCACAAGTGCTACTGCTGCCCGCCCAGCGTGGCCCGCACCCTCGCCAAGCTGGGCGGCTGGGCCTACAGCCGCTCCGACGACGGTATCTGGGTGCACCTCTACGGCGGCAACGTGCTCCGCACCACACTCGCCGACGGCACGCCGCTCACTCTCACCCAGACCACCGAGTATCCCTGGAGCGGCGCGGTGCAGTTGGCCCTCGCCCCGGAGCAGGCCGCGGCCTTTGCACTCAGGCTGCGCATCCCTGCCTGGGCCGAAGGAGCGAAGCTGACCGTGAACGGGGAAGCCACGCCCGCGGCGGCCAGGCCCGGCACCTACGTCCGCATCCGCCGCACCTGGGCCACGGGAGACGTGGTGCGGCTCGCCCTGCCCATGAAGCCGCGGCTGGTGCAGGCTCACCCCCGCGTGGAGGCGTGCCGCAACGCCGTGGCGGTGATGCGGGGCCCCGTCGTCTACTGCCTGGAGTCGCCCGACCTGCCGAAGGGCGTGCGGCTGGACGAGGTGCGCGTGCCACGCGACATGGCGCTCGCGGCGCGCCGCGAGCCGCAGCGGCTCGGCGGCGCCGTGGTGCTCGAGGGCGAAGGCCTGCGCGTCGCCGACGACGGTGGCCGAGCCCCGCTCTACCGTCCGCCGGGCCGCGGCCGCGGCAGGAAGATGCCGCTCACCTTCGTGCCCTACTACGCGTGGGCCAACCGGGGCATCTCACACATGGCGGTGTGGCTGCCCCGGCAGTGAGAGCGGGTGGCCAGGAAGAGACCGCGGCGCCTCACGCCTGGCCGAATGGCTTCTGCCTCATCACGTCGCTGGCCACATGGTCGGGCACCCCCACCGAGGCGGGGGGGACGAACAGCGCGCGGCCGTTCTCGTCTGCCAGCTCCTGGAACAGGAAGTCGTGCTCGCGGAACAGGCTGAGACACGCGTCGACGGCGGCGGGGTCGAAGAGCGTGTCCCGCCCCTTCTCCACCTCGGCAAGAGCCAGGTCCAGCCCCAGCTCGGGCCGGTAGGGCCGGTGCGATGCCATGGCCTCCACCACGTCGGCCACGGCAAGCACCCTCGCCTCGAGGAGGACCTCGTCGCCGGCCAGCCCGGCAGGATAGCCAGAGCCGTCCAGGCGCTCGTGGTGCTGAAGCACGACGGGCGATACCAGCCACGGGAATCCCACGCCCTTCAGAATGTCGTAGCCCACCTGCGGATGGGTGCGGATGATGGCCATCTCGGCGTTGGTGAGGGTGCCCGGCTTGCTGAGGATCGCGGCGGGAATGACGATCTTGCCGATATCGTGCAGCAGGCCCGTGACGTAGATGCCCTCCACCTGGTCGTTGGGGAGCCCGAGCTGCAAGGCGATGCGATGCGACAGGTGCGCCACCCGCTGCTGGTGGCCGCCGGTGTAGGGGTCGCGCTTCTCCACGGCCGACGTGAGGCACGTGACCGTTTCGCCGAAGAGCCGACTCAGCATGTTGTAGCTGTGGTGGAGCTGGTAGTGAGCTTCCTTGAGCTCGGTGATGTCGCGGATGATCAACTGCAGGCCCATCACGCGCCCCTCGTCGTCCACCAGGTTGGTAAACACGATGTGCGTGTAGATCTGTTGCCCATCCCGGTGGGTCCACATCCATTCCACCGCGCCCTCGGTGATCCGCCCGCGCTGCTGGAACTCCTCGAGCACGCTCGCGTACGTGCGCGTCTCGCCCGCCTTGATGACCCGGTGCATGAGGCCCGGGTCGGTCAGGAACTCCTCGGGCCCGTAGCCGAACACCGTTCGGACAGCGAGGTTGGCGAAGACCACCGTGCCGTCGCGCCCCAACTGGAAGATGGCGTCGTGGGAGTGCTCCACGATCAGGCGGTAGCGGATCTCGCTCGAACGGAGGGCCTCCTGCGCCTGCCGGCGCTGCGTGCGCTCGGCCACCTCGCGGAGCGCGCGGTGGACCGACGGGACGAGCCGCGAGAGGCTGTGCTTGAACACGTAGTCCGTGGCGCCGCCGGCCACGGCCTGGATGGCCATCTCCTCGCTGATGCGCCCGGAGATGAGGATGAACGGCACGTCGGGACATTGTTCCTTGACCATGTGCAGCGCGGCGAGGCCATCGAAGCCGGGCAGCATGTAGTCCGCCAGGACCAGATCGGGCGGGTCGACTTCGAGGTTGGCCTGGAGATCGACCGCGGTGGCCACCCGCTCCATGGTGAAGCTCAACCCACCCCGGAGCAGTTCCTCCTCCACCAGCTTCGCTTCGAGCGCGATATCCTCCACCACGAGGATCCGCAACGGCGAATCCGCCGTGTCCGCCGGAAGTGCCGCTGGCGCGTCGGTCATCATGTCATCACCTCCCTTGCCTGGCTTGTCGGCACAAAGCAGATCGCAAAGCCTGCGTCACGTTCCCTGCCTACGCCTCGACGCTCCTACTCCTCGCACACGGGCAGTGAGAAGTAGAAGGTGGCCCCCTCTCCCGGCGTCCCTTCGGCCCACACACGGCCACCGTGGCGCTCGACGACCCGCCGTACAATGGCGAGGCCCACGCCAGCTCCCCCGATGCCCTCCTTGTCGTGGTGCCGCCCGAACACCTCGTACAGTTCCCCTGCATGGGCGGGATCGAATCCCATGCCATTGTCTTTCACGTAGTGCACGGTCTCTGTATCGGACTCATCCATCCAGCCACCCACCGTGATGCGCGCGGGGGTGCGGCCTCGGGTGGATTCCAGCGCGTTGGCCAGCAGGCGGCGGATGGCTTCGCGAAGCATCATGGGGTCGCCGGCCGCAACAGGCGCCGGCTCCACGGCAAGCTCCACCGGGCTCCCCCCCTGCGCCGCCGTCAGGTCGCCGAGCGCCACCTGGGCCAGTTCCCCGACGTTGATCGACTCCATGCGCATGCGGTGGCGGGTCACCACGGCGAAGGCGAGAAGGTCGCCAAAGAGGTGCTCGACTTCCGCGACGTGGGCGTCGAGCTGGTTCAGGTGCTTGCGCAGGTCCGGGGCCACCGTGTCGCCTTGGCCGCTCAGGAGCGTCTGCGTCAGGTCGCGCACGGTTCGCACGGGCGAGCGCGGGTCGTGGATGACGAGGTGGCCGAACGTCTCGAGCTCCTGGCAGGCCGTGTCCAGTTCCGAGGCCCGTTCCTGCGCGCGCCGCTCCAGGCTCTCGTTGAGCTGCTGCAGCTCCTCCTGGCTCTGCCGAAGCTGCTCCTTCACCTGCACCTGCTTGGTCATGTCGCGGATGATCACCTGGTAGCCGATGGCCTCGTCGTCCTCGTCCACCAGGTTGGTCACGGTGCAGTCCGCGTGGACCAGGGTGCCGTCCTTCCGCGTCCACCCCCACTCGGCCGTGAGCTCGGTGATGACGCCGTCTCGCCGAAACTCGTCGCGCACGTCGCCGTAGTCCTGGCGATAGCTGGGCTGGATGATCTGCCCGATCAGATCGGGGTCGTCCATGAACTCGCTGGGCTGGTAGCCGAGGACCGTCTCGGTGGCGGGGTTGGCGAAGACGACGCGGCCCTCGCGGTCAAGCTGCAAGATCGCGTCGTGCGAGTGTTCCACGAGCAGCCGGTAGCGTTGCTCGCTGTGCCGCAGTGCCTCCTGCGCCCGACGCCGCACGTTGCGCTCGCGCACTTCCCGCAGCGCGCGATGCACGGAGGGCACAAGACGGAGCAGGTGGTCCTTGAACACGTAGTCGGTGGCGCCGCCGTTCACGGTATCGAGGGCCATCTCCTCGCTGATCTGGCCCGACACCAGGATGAACGGCACGTGAGGACACGTCTCCTGGGCCATGACGAGCGCCTGCATTCCAGTGACCTCGGGCAGGCGGTAGTCCGCCAGGATGAGGTCGTAGTCTCCCGCCTGCAGCTCGCGTACGAAGTCCCAACTCGTCGATACTCGCTTGGCCGTGAACTGCACGTGGCCCCGGCGCAGCTCTTCCTCCACCATGCACGCGTCCAGCTCGTTGTCCTCGAGCATCAGGATGTTGAGCGGCAACAGCGGCAAGGCATGGATCAGAGCCGTGTCTTCCTCGTGTGGATCCACGGAGCGCTTCTCGGCGCGGCGTCCCTTCCAGGGCCCCGCCTCGTGGTCATCACGCCGTTTGGCCGCGGACGAATACGTCATGACTTGACGGTCTCCTGGTCTCGTGGAAGCGTGAAGTAGATCGTCGCTCCCTGATCCACGGCGCCCTCGGCCCACACGCGTCCGCCGTGGCGCTCGATGATACGCTGCACGATAGCCAGCCCAACTCCCGTGCCCTCGAAGTCCTCGGCGCTGTGAAGCCGCCGGAAGACGTCGAATACCTCGCCGGCGCGGCTCGGGTCGAAGCCCACACCGTTGTCCCTCACGTAGTAGACGTGCTCCGCTCTCGCATCGTCGACGTACTCGCCAACGCTCACCACGGCCTTCTCTTGTGTATGCGAGAACTTCAGGGCGTTGCCGATCAGGTTCATCATCGCTTCGCGCAGCATCGACAGATCGGCCCGGACCTTCAGCGCGCTCGTCACCTCCAGCGATGCACGGCCGTCCGGGTACGCGGTCTGGAGATCGTTGAACACGATCTGCGCCAACTCGCCCATGTTGAACTCCGACATCTGGAGGTTCCGGCGCCCTGCCTGGGAGAATGCAAGGAGATCCTCGATCTTCCGATGCATGAGCTCCGCACTGCCCAGCACCTCTCGGATCAGATGACCGACGTCCGCCCCCGGCTCGCCCGGGGGGCGCTCCAGAGCCCCCTTGGCCAGCGAACGGATCGCTCGCACCGGAGAGCGCAGCTCGTGCGAAACCGTGTAGTCGTACGCCTTGAGTTCCTTGTTTGCGACCTCGAGCTGGGCCGTGCGCTCCGCCACGCGCGCCTCCAGCTCTTCGTTGAGCTTGCGCAATTGCTCTTCGGCACTGAGCCGGCCCGTCACGGTGTGCTGCACGAACGCGCCGAACAGCACGAACGAGAGCATCACAAGCAGACGCACCCACACCTCCTGAACCGTGGGACTGGACAGACGGGTGATCAGTCGCTGGGAGAAGTCACCGTGCGTGAGCAGGGACGTGACCCGAGCGCCCTCATAGAAGATGAACACGTCGAGGAGGCACTCGAGGAACCAGTAGATGAAACCGAAGCCGAGGCTGAGCAGGATGAAGTTGCTCACCTGCCTGCGACGCGACCAACGGAAAGCCATGCGACCACCCCTCACACGGTAATATGCGCACTCCCTCCCCGAGGCAGAGGGCGACACGGATGTGCATGGGAAATTCCCTCCCATGCATTCCATTTATAGTATACGCCTTCCTCGGTGCGAAATCAAGACCCCGGGGGAAAATCCCCGGAATGGCCCCACATCACACCGCGCATCCGCATTCCGCCCTACTCGGGCAGCCGCCACTCCAGGATGCCGCCGCTGAACTTCGGCCGGAGCTGTACCTCGATGCGCACCGCCGTGGTGGTGACGGGCTGGAAGGCAACGACGTTTAACTTGTCTCTGTCCACGCCGAAGGCCGAGGCGTCCGCCACCGGCTTCCAGCCATCGCCGGCCTTCACGAGCAGGCGCCAGGTCTGCGGCACACGGCATTGGCCGCGGCCTGTGTCGTCGAACCAGTAGACTTCGGCCTTCGAGAGCTTCTGGGGCCGGGCGAAGGAAAGCTGCGCCCATTCCTGGGTGCCGCGGTGGTCCCACCAGGTGAAACGCGGAATGTCGTGGTCATTGGAGTTCTTCGGCAGCGTGCCGTCGTTGAGGGCGGCCGCGGCGTCCTTGCCGTGGCAGTGCGACGCAGAGGGGCGGCCGAGGATGGCCACGGTGGCGTCTCCCACGGAGGGCAGCGCGGACGGCTTCTCGGGCACCCACACCACCATGCGGCCGGGCGTACGGTTGTCCCAGGCGTAGTAGGGCACGGCCTTCACCGTCACGGGCCGCGGCGTGGGGTTGCGCGCCTCGGCCATCGTCTCGGGCCGTGCGGCGCCCACGCCTTGGCCTTCGATGGCCACCACGCCGCCGAGCAGGTCGGCCTGCATCGCCGCCGCGAGCCGGGCACCGCGAGGGATGGCGATCTGGTCCACCGGTACCGTGTGGTCTGCATCCTCCAGGCAGTAGACGATGGGGCCGCGCATCAGCGCGAGGCGGCCCGCGTTGTTCTTCACCTTGGGGTGCGCGGCCACCTGGCGGACGGGCATGTCGAGGTCGAGCTGGATGACGGTGCCACTGCGCCAGGCTCGGCGGATGGACACGAAGCCCTTCTGAGGCTTGGCGTCGAGCGGCTTGCCGTCCACTTTGAGGGCGAACTTCTCGCACCAGCCGGGGATGCGGAGGCCCACGGCGAAGTCGCTCGCGCCCTCGGGCTCGACGATGATCTGCACGCCGCCGTCCCACGGGTAGCCGGTGCGCTGCACGAGGGTCACCTTGCCGTCCTTGAGCGGCACGGTGCCTTTGCCGGCCACGTAGTGGGCCACGCGGGCCTCGGTGCCGTCGGCCGTGGCGGCGTAGACGTAGCCGCCGATGGAAGGCAGCACGCGGACGACGTTGGTGGGGCAGCAGGCGCAGCCGTACCATGCCTGTCGATGGTGGTTGCCCCGGCTGGCAAGGGGGTTGACGTAGAAGAAGCGGTCGCCGCTGAGCGACACGCCGGCGAGGAAGCCGTTGTACATCTCGCGCTCGGCGATGTCGGCGAACCGCCCGTCGCCGTGCAGCAGGTACAGCCGGTGGTTCCACAGCAGCATGCCGATGGCGGCGCACGTCTCGCAGTAGGCGGTGTCGTTGGGCAGCTCGTAGGGCTTGCCGAAGGCCTCGCCGTGGCGGGTCGAGCCGATCCCGCCAGTGATGTACATCTTGGTCTTCACCACGTTGTGCCACAGGCGCTCGAGGGCGGTGATGTAGCTCGCGTCGCCGGTGAGGGCCGCCACGTCGGCCACAGCCGAGTAGAGGTACATGGCGCGCACGGCGTGGCCCACCGGCTCGGTCTGCTGGCTCACGGGCAGGTGGTCCTGGCAGTAGGGACCGTAGAGGCGCGGGCGCTGGGTCTTGTCGCCGCGGATGCGGACGAAGAACTCGGCGAGCTTGCGGTAGCGCTCCTGGCCGGTCACGTCGGCCAGCTTGATGAGGGCCAGCTCGATCTCCTCGTGGCCGGGCACGTCGTGGCGCTTGTCGGGGCCGAAGATCTGGTCGATGCGGTCGGCAAAGCGCACGGCCACGTCGAGGAGGGTCTTCTTGCCCGTGGCGCGGGTGTGGGCCACGGCGGCCTCGAAGAGGTGGCCGGCGCAGTAGAGCTCGTGCCGGACGGCCAGGTTGGTCCACTTCTTCGTGGGCTCGCGCAGGGTGTAGTAGGTGTTGAGATAGCCGTTGGGCTGCTGGGCGGCGGCCATCTTGGCGATCACGCCGTCCACGGTGGCCTCGAGCTTGGGGTCGCGCTCCAGGTGGAGCGAGTAGGCCGCGCCTTCGAGCACCTTGTAGACGTCGGAGTCGTTGAAGTAGATGCCCTCGAACTCGCCCTTCATCAGCCCGCCGGCCTTGGCGAAGTTGGAGATCCGCCCCGTCTTCTCGCAGTGGGCGAAGCACGTGGGCAGCACCACCTCGCGGTTGATCCGCTGCCGGGGCGTCCAGAAATCGTCCTGGATCTGCACCGCGGAAAAGGGCACGCCGACGAGCCGGGCATGGGTGGCGGCCTGGGCGCCGCACGACAGAAGGACAGACAGAAGGACAGCATACCAGCGACGGAACATGGGCGTCCTCATGGCAGGGGTTCTCGGGTGAGCCAGGGGTTCCTCCCGACGGAATTCAGGCTACCAAGCCCTCGATCCGGAGTCAAACAACGCATGCGCGCTGAGCACGGAGCGGTGGGGCGTGTGCGTGGGAGGGGGCAGGGAAGGAAGGGACCGCGGGGCGCCGGCGGTCAGTCGTCGCCCAGGCGAGCCAGTTCCAGGCGCGCCTGCTGCGCGATGCTTTGCAGGCCAAACTCCCGAGCGATTTTCTCGTAGATGGCGCGCGCGGCGCGCCGCCCATCGGGCTGCTCGAGCAGTGCCTGCGCCTTCCTGTGGCGGCGGCAATACTCCTCGTCGGCATCGCGATGCACGATGGCCATGCCGATCTGGTGGAGCTGCAAGGCGGCGTCGCGCTGGCTGGGGTTGTCCTGGTACCTCTTCCGCAAGTCGTCCCACGCCTGTTGGGCGCGGCCGTAGGCGTGCGCGGGGCGGTGCTCGGCCTCGTAGGCGCGCAGCACGCTCTGGGCATCGATCTGGACGCGCATCTCGTAGCTGCGCCGCAGCAGGGCGCGCAGGCGCGCCGACACGGAGGTGCGCACGATGGGGTTGTCGTTGTGGGGCCGCAGGACGTCGGCGTAGCGCTGGTTCCAGTGGTCCACGTCGATCGGCTCGCCCGATGTCAGCTTGCTCTCGATATCGGCGTCCACTTCCTCGGCCAGCGCGTCGAGCTGGCGGCGCACGCCCACGTAGGCGAGCCGCTGCCGCGCCTTCTCGCTGAAGATGGGGATAAACTCCTCCACCTGGCGCCGGTGTATCTCGGCCTGACGGGCGGTGACCGATGCGTGATGTTCGTCGATGAATTTCTGGTAGAGCGCCGCGGCCCGCCGGTATCGCTCCACGATCTCGCGCGCGCCCTCGGGCGTGGGCGCGCGATGGAACTCCACCTGGCGCACCGTGGCCTGCTCGATGATGGCGCGTGCCTCCTCGTGCAGGGAGGCAAACCGCCGTCGCATGCGGCGCGCGCCCATGCCCTGGATGGCCAGCAGGCCGATGAAGCCGGCCAGCACGCCAGCGGCCACCACGATGAGGATGCGGCGCAGCCGCCGTCGCTTGGCGCTGACCGCGCGCAGCCGCTGTGTGGTCTTGCGCGCGCGGGCATCGAGCTTCTCTTTCACCTCCAGGAGCGCCCGCAGCGCCGCCAGCCCGGCCGCCAGGCTCGGATACGGCGCGGCGTCCGAGTCGTTGCCCACCAGCTTCGTGACCACCCGCGCGATGTCTTGCGGCGTGCCCATGGCCATCTGCCGGAGGGGAGGCAGCGCGGCCGCCACCGGCGAGCCGGGCACGATGGCATCCTCCACGGTAGCCGGCCGGCCGCCGCTGAGCATGGCATACAGCACCACGCCCACCGCACGCAGGAGCTCGGGCTCGTCCAGCACCTTCACGCCGCTGCGCACAAACGAGGGCAGGCGGATCTTCACCCGGCCAGCCGCTGTGAGCACGATGCTGTCGAAGGTGGCCAGGGGCCCGGGGAAGCCGCTGCGCGCCGCCGCGCGAAGCCCTTCGGCCACGTCGATGCACACCCGGATGGCGTCGTCCGACGTGATCTTCTGCCGCGCCCGGAGCAGTTCGTGCAGCGTCTCGCCGTCCACGTGCTCGGTGGCGCAGTAGTGCACCTTTCCCGCGCTGCTGATGCCGTAGATGGCCAGCACGTTGGCGTGCTCCACCTGGGCCGCGTGGCGCGCCGCTCGGTAGAAGGAGAGCAGGACCTCGCGCTCGGAGGCGGCGCGGGGGGTGAGCAGGTGGACGGTCACCTGCCGGGCCATGTCGGGCTGGTCGGCGAGAAAGGTGAGGACGGATGCCGTGGTGAACAGGCGCTCTGTGATGGTGTAGGCAGCGACG
>JADHXT010000038.1 GCA_016782825.1 Candidatus Brocadiia bacterium
GGCACGGTCTCGCCGATCAAGATCCTCTGGTATCGGCAATGTGCGGCCTACGGATCTGTCGCCTCGCCGAGTTCCACCATCGGCTTCTGCGACACGGGGCGCATCATCAACGACACGGCTCTCACGACCGACCCGACCCAGTGGCGGGAAGACCAGACGTCGAACGCCAAGGGCTACACCCGCTTCCCGTTGTGCGACACCTACATGGCCGACGACCGCTACAAGGGCGCGGGCAGCTACACCGACACGGCGTGGCGGCCCATCGGCCGGCACGGCGGCAAGGTGGTGTGCGCCTTCCTCGACGGCAACACCCAAGCGGTGCCCATCCGCGATGTCGTGGGCCCGCGATGGTTCGACGCCGCCTGTCTGTTCGACAACCGGTCGCCGGACACTCCGCCGATCAAGAAGGTGTGGCAGAACTAGGGGCCGCCGCGGCCCGTGCTCCGAGCCTGTTGAACCGAGATCGCCCAAGCGATATAATGCACAGGCAAGAGCGCCCCGATGTGGCGCTTGCCGCCTCGAAGGAGACTGGAGCATGAAGAGGCGCTATGGACGGCGCATCCTGGGTTTCACCCTCGTGGAACTGCTGGTGGTGATCGCCATCATCATGATCCTGGCCGGCATGATCATGACCGCAGTCAATTCCGGCCAGGAAAGCGGCAAGCTCGCCGACTGCAAGAACAACCTCCAGCAGATCTACCGCCTCATGCTCACCTATGCCGCCGGCTTCGATGGCTTCATGCCCACGTTCTGGCACGAGCGGTGGGTCGGAGAGCTGGGGCTCGTCGGCCAGCCGTGGGGAAAAACCGTGGACGACCTGCGGATACCGCCGGTGTGGAACAACATCTACCCCAACCCCTACGGTGATGGCTACCAGCTCCAGCGTACCCCCGCGCAAATTGTCATCTGCAAGAACGACGTGAGCGGCTTCGTCTGCGACCAAGGCTGCCCTGTGTCCTACATGGGCCTCGGCAAGTACGGCTGGTGGCATCGTCATGCCAGCGGCATTGGGGCGGGCGAGTCCATGCGCAAGCAGATGCACGAGGTAGACAATCCTGTCACCGCCCTCCTTCTGGCCGAGACCGAGCCCTTCCACTACAGCTACGGCGGCTGCGGCTGCCGATTGCACGTCTACCGCCACCCGAAGTACATCCTCAAGCGCCACTTCGGCGGCGGCAACATCGTCTTCTTCGACGGGCATATCACCCTCGTAAAGGGCGACGACTCGAAGGACATCGATGGCACTCAAGTGCCGAACAACGACATTCGATACTGGGAACCGGACTACGAATCGGTGAACCTGGGTAACTGGTAAACCCCTGGAGGACGCATGGCCCGGCGCCTACCCATCCTGATCCTCGGAGCTGTCGTTCTGTTGGCCGGCTGCGGCGGCAAGAGCACCGAGGAAGAGCTTGTCGAGGTGTCGAACACCAGCGGCATCCAGCGGATGAAGATCGAGGAACTCGCCAAGAAGGGCGTGCCCGCGATCCAGCCGCTGCTGAAGAGCAAGAAGATGACCGTGCGCCTGGCGGCCATCGGCGCGCTCGGATTCCTCAAGAAAAACCCCGAGGCCACCCAACTGCTCGTGGGCGTGGCCAAGGGTGACCAGGACGAGGAAGCCTACTTCGCCATCATCGCCCTGGCACGGCAGCGCGCCGGCGAGGCGAAGGCCGTCATCGAAGAGGCAATGAAGAGCAAGGTGGCGCGGCGTCGGCAGGCCGCGTGCATCGCGATCGCCGAGTACGGCGACGAGGCCCTCTACCCGCTGATCATCAAGGCCGCACAGGATCGAGACCGCGGCGTGGCCAAGACCGCGCAAAGCACGGCGCGACGCTGCAAGATCGAAGAGGCACTGGAAGAATAGCCCTCCCATCGCCGACGAGGACCCACAGGTCCCGCCCATGCATGTCAACCGCTTCCTGCCCGCTGACCGCGTGGTGACCGCTGCAATCGCGCTCGCCCTGGCGGCTGTGCTGGGATGCGCCCCTGCCGCTCCCCGCCCCGAAGCCCTGCTGCGCGATCCTGCACCCGCGACCGCACGCCAGACCTCCTTCCGCGGATGGCGTGGCTGCATCGAGCTATCCAACCGTCTCGTGAGCGTCACCTGCGTCCCCGTCGTGGGAGGGCGGACCCTGCGGTTCGCCCTCGGCTCCGATAATCCCCTGCTCATCGGCAAGGACGAGTGTGGCCAGACGCTCGCCACCACCGATGGGCGGCCGCTGCCAACCATCGGCGGCCATTCCGTGCGCCTCCACCCCGAGGCACGATGGCAGGAACTCCAGAGCCGCGCGCCGGCAGCTCTCACCACGGCTCCCTACGAAGCGAAGATTCTCGGCGAGGGCGCCGTGTCGGCTGTCGAGCTGACGAGCCCGGTCGACCTGGCCAGCGGCACGCAACTGGTGCGCCGCGTGGAGCTCTTCGCCGGCACCACCCACGTGCGGATCACCGACAAGCTTACCACCGTGCGCCTCGTGCCCCAGGAGTGGGGCATCCACGACGTGCTCCAGCTCAAGGGGCATCCGCGGCCGAGCGGCGTCCTGCGCAGCGACGACACGGCAACCGGCGGATTGCGGCTCTACGTGCCCTTGAACCCGGAGAGCCAGTTTCGCGGCGGCTACGAGCGCATTCTGCCCACCACTCGCCGTGGCATCGGCGGCGCTCCGCAGTGGAGCAGCGACGCGCTGCCGGGCCTCCTGGTGCTGGCCTATCGGCGCGAGTTCTCGAAGATCGCCGTGGACCCTCGGCTGCCGTGGATCGCGTTTTCCGACCCGACTCGGCAGTACGTGTTCGTGCAGCGGTGCCGCGTGCCTCGCAAGGAGATCGTCACGGCCGGCGGGCCCATCCGCTCGTATCCGTTCATCGAGGTGCAGAGCTTCGCACCAGCCGTCCGCCTGGGGCGTGGCGAGAGCACCGAGTTGGTGCAGGACTGGTATGCGGCCCGATGTCCCGGCCCCGTGGTGGACGTGACCGATGCGGGCGTGGTGTCGGCTCCGCTGAGCCTGCTGCGTGGCAGCGAGGGCGACACGTGGGCCGCCGGCACCTTCGGCGCGTTCGTCGTGGGCACGGCGGCCATCGTCTTCCGCGACGGCAAGGGGAAGGAGCTGGGCCGCCTCGACTGCGGCGTGGTGAGTCCCTTCGAGCCGATCGTGCTTCACCGTCGCGTGGAGCTGCCCCCGACGACGTCGCAGGTCGCCCTCGAGGTCAGCGGCGCAGAAGGCAAGCCCGTGGGCCATCTCGGCAAGATACTGCTCGGGCCGTAGCTTGCGTGCGTTGCCGGCCGCGGCCACTGGGAGCAAGCCATGTCCATCCTGTTCACCCCCACGCGCCTGGGTACCCTCGATGTGGCCAACCGCTTCGTGCGCTCCGCCACGGGCGAGGGGATGTGCGAGGCGGATGGCGCGGTCACCGCAGCCCTGGTGGACGTCTATCGCGCGCTGGCGGTCGGCGGCACGGGGCTGATCGTCACAGGCCACAGCTTCGTGCGCGCCGACGGCAAGGCAGGCGCGGGGATGACGGGGGTCCACAGCGACGCGATGCTTCCCGGCCTTTCGGCCCTCGTGGGCGCGGTGCACGAGACAAGCGCCAAGGTGGTGTGCCAGCTCAACCACGCCGGGCGGCAGACTCAGCCCGAGGCGATCGGCGGCGCCACGCCCGTGGCCCCTTCGGCCGTGACGAACCCCGCAAACTGCGTCACGCCGCGCGAGCTCGAGGCCGAGGAGATCGAGCCGCTCATCGAAGCCTACGTGGACGCGGCAGAGCGCTGCCGGCGAGCCGGCTTCGACGGCGTGCAACTCCACTGCGCCCACGGCTACCTCATGAGCGAGTTCATCTCGCCGCACACAAACCGCCGCGACGACGAGTGGGGCGGGAGCGTGGCCGCGCGTGCCCGTTTCCCGCTGGAGGTGCTGCGGCGCATCCGTAGCCGTCTCGGCCGGGAGTTTCCCGTGCTGGTGAAGCTTAACGCCGAGGACTTCATCGCCGGCGGCCTCATCCTGGAGGAGAGCTGCGCCATCGGCGGCCTGCTGGAGGCCGAGGGCATCGACGCTATCGAGATCAGCGCCGGAATGGCCGAGACCGTCGAGCGGATCATGCGGAAGGACATTACCACGGAAGAGCAGGAGGCCTACTTCCTCCCCTACGCACGCGCGTTCCGTCAGCACGTGAGCGTGCCGCTGCTGTGTGTGGCGGGCCTGCGGAGCCTGGCCGTCATGGAGCAAGTCGTCGAGGGCGGCGCGGCGGATATGGTGTCGCTGTGCCGCCCGCTGATCCGCGAGCCCGACCTGCCAGCGAAGTTTGCTGCCGGCAGCTCGCGGCGCGCCACGTGCATCTCGTGCAACCAGTGCGTGCGCGGGCCGGGCAAGCGGCTGGGCTGCGCGCTCGACCAGACTGTGGCCTGATCGTGGCCAGGCCGCCAGGCCCGCGCGTGGAGGGCAGCGTGTCCGAGCCCCCGCCACTCCCATCGCAACCCCAGCGCCAGGGCGGCGACCTGCGCGGCTTCCTCATCCGCGTGGGCGCGATCATGCTGGCGGCGCTCGTGGTGCTCTACGCCGCGGCGCGGTGGCTGCCCCTTGCGGGGCGCTCCGTGCCTGACGACGTGGTGCGCTGGCAGGATGCGGCGAAGCACGTCGGCGAGTACTCGACGGTGGAGGGCACCATCGTGGGAAGCTACAACAGCGGCAAGGCGTGCTTTCTCAATTTCGCGTCCGACTGGCGGCACACGTTCACGGCCGTGATCTTCGCCCGGCGCTTCGCGGCATTTCCCGAGCGGCCCGAGGAGCACTACCGCGGGCGGCGGGTGCGGGTGACCGGCTTGGTGGTCGAGTATCGGGGGAAGCCGGAGATCGTGCTCGACTCGCCCGACCAGATCGAGGTGCTCGACTGAGCCAGGATTATCACGAATGACACGAATGGACGAATAGGACGAACAGGATAATGAAGAGAGCAGGGAGGGTTCAGGAACGAGCAATCCGTTCGCGGTGGGGGATGGTGTCTTTGCTGGCGTTCCTGGCTTCCACCCAAGCTCCCTTCCTATTCGTTCGATTCGTCCATTCGTGTGATTCGTGATTCGCCTTTGCTTCTCCCCGTGGGGGCTCAGACTATCACGAACCGGTCGAGTTGAGAGGGAGGGCTTGCGCGCGGCTCAGGCGTAGAGCGCCAGCGAGGCGAAAGTGACGGCGCAGCCGATGTCGAAGTCCAAAGCCTGACGGTAGTCGAGCAGATCGCAGCGGCTGGCCTGCACGGCGGAGAGAAGCGTGTAGATGGGGGGCACGCCGCACAGATGGCGGGCGTTGGCGTCGGCGTAGACGGCGCGGTAGAAGCCGCCGGCGTCCAGGTTCTCCACGTGGGTGAGGGCATCGCGGTCCGCTATCTCCACGTCGTTCATGAGCTCTTCAGTCAGGTCGAAGTCGTCGCCGAAGTGGGCTCCCACGTGCGCCAAGTCGGCGCCGGCGATGAAGCACGCACGACGGCTCGAATCGGCCACCACGTGGCGGAGGGCGTCGAGGAACGCGGCGATGGCCGGGGCGTCGCTGGGCGACTGGCCGTCGGTCACGTGGGGCTCCGTGGAGCCGCATAGGATGGGGAGACACTCCGCACGGTGGTCGCCGAGCAGATACTGAAGGAAGACCACCTGAAACTCGATGGAGTGCTCGCCGAGGTGGACGAGTTCCTCGCGGAACGGGTCGCCGCCGGCGCGAGTCGCCAGGGCGTCCACGAGGTCGCCGGCTGTGGGGAGCGTGCCGAGGGGCGTCTCGAAGTGCTTGCGGGTGAGGATGTACGGCGAGTCCTGGGAGGAGTGGGCCGTGCCGAGGACGACGAAGAGGTCGAAGTCGCGGACAGCGGGGGCAAGCGCCGCATAGGCGTGGGCGTAGGACGGCCCGCCGCGCTCGAAGTCGATGTGCGGCGCCACGAGGCCCACGAGCTGGCCGTTGGCGGGGTGGCGCTCCTGCGTGGTGTCGAGCCCCTCGGCGGCAAAAAGAGCGTCGAGTTGCTGACGCAGCGCGGCCGGCTCGGCGGCGTAGGCGCTACCGGCGCTGGACGGGTGGCGGACGGGATCGTCCTGAAGCTCGCGGAGCCGGGTGCGAAAGCGTGGCGTGTCGAGGAGGAGTGCTTCGTCGAGCTGGTCGAGGAACTGCTGGATGTCGGCGGCGAGCACCAGGCTGCCGGTTTGCCGCACCAGCTCGGCCTGAATGTCCACCATCGAGCGTGTGCCGTCGAGGAGGGAGAGAAGCAGCAGGGCCTCCTGTGCCACGAACAGCGCCCGGTTGCTGATGCCGGTGGGATCGGAGAGGCGGACGAGCACGCGGTCGCCGTCACGCACCGGCGCGGCCTGGATGTGACGGAGGCGGGGCTTGTCCACGGCACGTTCCTTCGTCGGCAAGCGGCGGAGAGCTTACTTCGGCGGCGGCGCGATGGCGGGGGAGGACGGGGGATGGATGCGCAACAGATCGCCGACCTCGATCTTGCGGGCCGCGATGACGCCAGCGGCCAACTCGAGTGTGCTGTAGGCCTTGCGGCTGAGCAATATGGGGCGCCCCGGCTTCACGTCGGCACGCAGATCGACCACGCGCATCTGCTTGTCCAGGAACACGACGTCGATGGCGAACTTCATCTTGATGGTGTGAATCGAGCGGCAGGGGATCAGGTGAATGCCTTCGTCGGCAGGCAGGCTGTGACGCCCGAGCAGGCCACGGCGGCGCGTGTCGGCGGTGCTGGCGACGACCACGCGCGAGGCGACGGTGTTGCCCTTGGTCAGGTTGCGGCAGATCATGAGAGGCCCTCGTCCTGTTCGGTTCGCCGGCGGCGCCGGGGCACGACGCGTCGTGTGGGCGCCCATCAGGGCGACTGCGGTGGGTTCGGCGGCCGCGGAGCGTCCGAGCAGGCCGCGAAGCCGCTGCCGGTACTCCTGGGCGCCGAGCCGGCCTCCGGGGCCGACTTGTGCGATGAGGGAGCGCACGTGGGCGATCCGCTCCTCCGTGGGCGGGTGGCTGGCGAAGAGCTTACCGACCGCCGAGGGAGAGGTCTTCTTCATTCGGTTGAGTTTATCGAGAAATGCGACGAAAGCCTGCGGGTCGTAGCCCGCTCGCTTCATGTAGGTGACTGCAAGCTGGTCCGCCTGGTGTTCGGCGCCGCGGCTCATTTGTGCCATGCCGACCCCCGAGACGAGCTGGCCGGCCAGTTGTCCTGCCATGGCGGGATCGCTCCCGAGCGCCAGTTGGGCCAGTTGGTTGAGAATCAGCATGTTGGACAGGGCCTTGGCGGAGTGTCGCGCCACCACGTGTCCCGTCTCGTGAGCCAGCACGCCGGCCAGTTCGGCTTCATTCGACATCGCCCTCAAGAGCCCCGTGTAAACGTACATGAAGCCGCCCGGGCCTGCGAAGGCGTTCACCTGCTCGTGGTCTTCGATCACGGTGATCCGGTAGGTGACGTCCTGCCGGTCGCAGACCGCGGCGATGCGTGCCTGGATCTCGCGCACGTACTGCTGCACGGTGGGATCGGGGCAAATCTTCTGTTTCTTCTCGACCTCGGCCGCGATCTTCTGGCCGATGGCCACCTCGTCCTCGGTGCTCAGCATGTTGAACTCGGGGCATCCCGCCGCGCCAAACACGGCCAGCGCGAGGACAAGGAGAACCCGAAGGCGGGGAGCCAACAACCGCGCATGCATCCGACTCACGCTCCTCTCAGCGGCACAGGGAAGAGCCTGTGGCCGATATCACACATCCACTTGCTGCCTCCATTGTATCACTTGGCGTGTGCTGGCGAAAGGGCGAGTTCACGCCTCTCGGCACGTGCTCGCCCGCAGAGCGGCAACGAATGAGATGCTGCCGAACGGCGTTTGACACCTTCGGCGGGCGTGGTACAGTAGCTGCCGAGTGTGGTCGATAGCCCCCCTGCACAAGGAGATACCCAAGTGAAGAAGGTGGCCATTCTTGGCGAGCGTCAGGCGGGGCTTGTCGATGCAGCCGACCCTCGGCCCAAGGAAAACTGGGCGTTGGTGAAGGTGCACGCCACGCCCATGTGCACCGAATACAAGATGTTCGTGGCCGGGCACAAGAGCGAGTTCCTCGGCCACGAGGCGGCCGGCGAGGTGGTGGAGGTGGCGCAGCCGTGCCGCGTGAAGCCCGGCGACCGCGTGGTGGTGCAGCCGCAATACCCGTGCGGCAAGTGTGCGCTGTGCGTGGCGGGCGACTACATCCACTGCCAGCACACGGTGAACTTCGAGGCCTTCACCGGCTCGCCAGAAGGGCGGGCCACCTACGCACAATACGTGCTCAAGCCCGACTGGCTGCTGTCGCCCATCCCCGACGGCGTGTCCTACGAGAAGGCGGGCCTCGCCATCTGCGGCCTCGGCCCCACCTTCGGCGCGATGGACATGATGGGCGTAGGCCGCTTCGACACCGTGCTCGTCACCGGCCTCGGCCCGGTGGGCCTGGGCGGTGTGGTGAACGGCGTGTTCCGGGGCGCGCGGGTCCTCGCGGTGGACAGCGTTGCCAAGCGTGCCGAGATCGCGCTCAAGATGGGCGCCGAAGCGGTGGTCGACCCGACCGACCCCGACGCCGTGAAGAAAATCCGCGACCTCACCGACGGCCGCGGCGTGGACTGCGCGGTGGACTGCACCGGCGTGCCCGACGCCCATCGCCTGTGCCTCGAGGCCACCCGCCGCAAGGGCAAGGTGGCCGTGGTGGGCGAGAGCACCGGCGACACCACGATCCACACCAGCCGCGACTTCGTCCGCACCGGCATCTGGCTCATCGGCACGTGGCACTACAACCTGAACCTCTATCCCGGCGTGATGAAGGTCATCCAGGAATCCCCCGTCATCGACCACCTGATCAGCCACGTCCTGCCCATGGCCGACGTGCAGAAAGCCTTCGAGCTTTGCGCCAGCCACGAGACGGCCAAGGTGATCCTCACGCCTTGGGAATAGGCCCCCGCGAGCAAAGGGAGACCCATGCCCGACGACCGCCCCAACATCCTCTTCCTCACGACCGACCAGCAGCGGTTCGACTGCCTCGGCATCAACAGTGGCGGCACCATCCACACGCCTCACCTCGACGCGCTCGCACGCCACGGCGCCAATCTCCGCGGCTTCTTCGTCAACAACGCCGTGTGCATGCCCAGCCGCGCGTCCTTGCTCACGGGGCGCTATCCGCAGAACCACGGCGTGGGCACCAACGGCATCCCGCTCCCGGAGACCGAGACCACCATCGCCCACGCGCTCGGCCAGGCCGGCTACACCACGGCCAACCTGGGCAAGCTCCACTTCCTGCCGCACGTGGACCGCGACCACACGGCCCCACACCCGTCCTACGGCTTCGACGTGCATGTCAACTCCGACGAGCCCGGCTGCTACCCCGACGCCTACATCCGCTGGCTGCGCCAGGTGGCCCCCGAGATGGAGCAGAAGTGCCGCGTGCCTCGGCCCAGCGTCGAGCCGCGCAGCCCCCTCGACCAGTGGGTCTTCGAGGCGCCCGAGGAGCTGTCTCACACCGCGTGGGTGGCCGACCGCACCATCGAGTTCATCCACCAGCAGGGCGAGCGGCCCTGGTTCGCCATCGCGGGCTTCTACCCACCCCATCCGCCATGCAACGCGCCGCAGCACTACCTCGACCTCTACCCGACCGAGTCCATCCCACCGCCGCTCCGTCGCGAAGGCGAGATGGCCGACAAGCCCCGGATGTTCCAGCGGATGGCGCAGCACTGGGCAAATGTGACCGACGAGCAGTGGCTCGAATGCCGCCGCTACTACTACGCCATGTGCTCGCTGGTGGACGCCCAGTGCGGGCGGATCATCGAGACACTCCGCGAGCGGGGCCAGCTTGACAACACGCTCATCGTCTACTACTCCGACCACGGCGACTTGCGCGGCGACCACGGTCTTGTGAGCAAGCACCCGTCGAACTACGACGGCATCATCCACGTGCCGTGCTTCCTGCGGTGGCCCGGGCACATCCCAGCGGGCCGGCTGGCCGACGGCCTCGTCGAGGGCGTGGACCTCATGCCCACCGTGCTGGAGGCCGTGGGAGCGGACATCCCGGCCGGCGTGAAGGGCACTTCCGCCTGGGCGCTGGCCGCGGGCGAGACCGACGCAGGCAGGGACAGCGTGCTCGTGGAGCACAAGGTGCCCGGTGCCGCCTGCATCAAGACGCTGCGCACCCGCGCCCACAAGTATTGGCTGAACGACCAGGGCGAGGAAGTGCTCTTCGACCTGGACGCCGACCCCGACGAGTTTGTGAACGTGGCGCGCGACCCGGCATACGCCTCGGTGCGCTCGAGCGTGCGCGGCCGCCTGCTCGAGCGCCTCATCCACGCGGCCGACGACCTGCCCGGCCAGATCGCACCGTACTGATCTTGTGGGAACATGCGATGCCCGACGACCTCATCGGCGAGCTCCACTCCAGCCCCGTCATCACCCGCTACGCGGGCAACCCCGTGCTCAGCCACACCGACGTGCCCTACAACGCCGCACTCGTGTTCAACGCCGGCGTCGCCAAGTGGCAGGGCCGCTACGTGATGGTCTTCCGCAACGACTACGGCTCCGTGGAGGAGCAGCGCCTCGAGGGCACGAACATGGGCCTCGCCTTCAGCGACGACGGCCTGCACTGGACGGTGGAGCCGAAGCCGTGCTTCGAGATGCACGACGACGAGATTCGCCGGGCCTACGACCCCCGCATCACCCTCCTCGAGGGCCGGCCACATCTCTGCTTTGCGGTGGACACCCGCCACGGCGTGCGCGGTGGCATCGCCGTCACCGACGACTTCGAGCACTTCGAGGTCATCAGCCTCTCGGCGCCCGATAACCGCAACATGGTGCTCTTCCCCGAGAAGGTGGGCGGCAGATACGTGCGCCTCGAACGCCCCTTTCCCGTCTACAGCCGCGGCGGCGAGCGCTTCGACATCTGGCTCGCCGACTCGCCCGACCTGCGCTACTGGGGCAACTCCCAGCTCGTCCTCGGCGTGGAACGGGTGCCCTTTGCCAACACCAAGCTCGGACCGGCCGCGCCGCCTGTGAAGACGCCCAAGGGCTGGCTCACCACCTTCCATGCCGTGGACACCGACCCCAGCCGCGGCAAGAACGGCTGGGAGAAGGCGTGGAAGAAGCGCTACTGCGCCGGCATCATGCTCCTCGACCTGGAAAACCCCGCCAAGGTGATCGGCCTGTGCGCCGAGCCGCTGCTCGCCCCCGAAGCCCCCTACGAAACCGACGAGGGCTTCCGCACCCACGTCATCTTCCCCGGCGGAATCATCCTCGAGGACGACGGCGAGGTGAAGATTTACTACGGCGCGTCCGACACCGTCACCTGCCTGGCCACGGCACATGTGGACGACCTGCTGAAGCTCTGCGGCGCGTGAGCCTCGCGACACTTCACGAAGGAGACCTCCGTGCGGATTCTCTACCTGGATATCGATACACTTCGAGCCGACCATCTGGGCTGCTACGGCTACTGCCGCGATACATCGCCGAACCTCGACCGCGTGGCGTCCCAGGGCGTGCGATTCGACAACTGCTACGTGAGCGACGCCCCGTGCCTGCCGTCGCGGGCGTCGCTGCACACGGGCCGCTTCGGCATCCACTCGGGCGTGGTCGGCCACGGCGGCACGGCAGCCGACCTCCGGCTCCACGGCCACGACCGCGGCTTCCGCCACGCGGCGCCGCGCAACTCCTGGATGGCGGCCATGCGCCAGGCGGGACTCTACACCGCGAGCGTGAGCCCCTTTGCCGAGCGCCACAGCGCCTGGTGGTTTTACCACGGTTGGCGCGAGATGTTCAATCCAGGGCGCGGCGGCGCCGAGATTGCCGACGAGATCACGCCCCACGCGATGAAGTGGCTGGCCGACCACGCGAAGGACGACAACTGGTTCCTCCACGTGAACTACTGGGACCCCCACACGCCCTACCGCACGCCAGCCGAGTTTGGCAACCCCTTCGAGGGGCAGCCTTTCGACGAATGGATCGACGAGGCCAAGATCCGCCGCGACTTCGAGGGCTACGGGCCGCACTCCGCACAAGACCTGGCCCACCTGGGGCCGTGCGATCCCGGCCAATGGCCGCGCCTGCCTGCGATGATCCGCACCCTGGACGACTACGTGAAGTGGATCGACGGCTACGACGTGGGCATCCGCTACGCCGACCACCACTGCGGGCTTATCCTCCAGGAACTCGAACGGCAGGGCGTGCTCGACGACACCGTCATCATCATCAGCTCCGACCACGGCGAGAACCAGGGCGAGCTCAACATCTACGGCGACCACCACACGTCGTGCCACGGCACGGCCCGCGTGCCGCTGATCGTCCGCTGGCCAGGCATGCCCGGCGGGAGCGTGGACACCGCGCTCCACTACCAGACGGACATGGCCGCCACGGTCATCGACCTCGCCGGCGGAAAGGTGCCCGCCCTCTGGGACGGCGAGAGCTTCGCCGACGCCTTCCGCGAGGGCACAGGAGCCGGCCGCGATGCGCTCGTGTGCAGCAACTGCGCCTGGAGCTGCCAGCGCTCCGTGCGCTGGGACGACTGGCTCTTCCTCCGCACCTATCACGATGGCCTCAAAGACCTGCCGCCGCAGTTGCTCTTCAACGTGGCCGACGACCCCCACATGACCCGCGACCTCGCGTCCGAGCGTCCCGACCTGGCCAACGAGGCCCTGGCGAAGCTGCACGAATGGGCCACCGAGATGATGAACACCTCGGACAGCGGCGAAGACCCGCTGTGGACCGTGATGCGCGAGGGCGGCCCCTTCCACACCCGCGGCCAGCTCGCCAACTACTGTACGCGCCTTCGCGAGACCGGCCGCGGCCACCACGCCGACGCCCTCATGGCACGCCACGGGCACTGGATGACATGAGGCCGAACGGACGGGACGCCCCCAGAGGAGCGCACAGCATGAGATGCCTCACGACGCTGCTATGCGTGATCGCAGCCGGCGCAGTCATGCCTGCGGAAGCCGGCGCGCCGCTGTGGCCCCCGCAGTACAAGATCCGGCCGCAGGAGACGCAGCGGCTCACCGCCGCCGACGTGGTGGGGCCCGACGGCATCGTGTATCCCAACTGGACGATGACCGGCGTGCAGGGCGGGATCCCGCAGATCGCCGCCGCAGCGAAGATCGAGGAGTTCGGCGGCAAGCCGGACGATGGCAAGGACGACTCGGCTGCGCTCCACAAGGCCTGCGAGAAAGTGGGCGTCGGCGGTGGTGGCGCCGTGGTGCTGGGCGAGGGCGTCTACCACCTGGACCGGCCTGCCACCGTGCGCCACGATGGCGTCGTGATCCGCGGCCAGGGAGCTGACAGGACGAAGCTCATCTTCCGCTACGGCTTGGCTGAGGGCGGCGCACAGTTCTACTGGCCTGCTGCGGGGAGCCGCGTGGGGCGCGATACGCGCATCGAGTTGCACTGCTATCCCCACGGTCTCACCCAAATGACCATGCTCGCGGACGACAAGGTCGTGGGCACGTGGAAGCGGAGCACGCACTCGGGCGGCACGTTTGCATTCACCCTGCGGGGCCGCCACGTCCTCGGCAAGCTGCCCGACGGCCCCCACACGCTCAAGGGGATCGGCCACTACGGCCAGAAGACGGGGCCAGCAGCCGAGATGCCGATCGTGCTCGACTCGACATACGGGGACACGCGGCAGGTGGCCAGCGCCGCCGCCGCAATCACTTTCCTTGGGCAGGGCTGGACGGGGCCGAAGCTCCGCCTCGCCAGCGATGGCAAGCGGGGCGACCAGTTTGTGGAACTCAAGGATGTGGACGGTGTGAAGGCCGGCGACGCGCTCTTCATCCGGGCCCCGGCAACCGAGCGGTGGAAGAAGCTCACCCGGAACCGCTGCACGTGGGGGCTCTACCGCTGCTCGATGGTTGAGGCCACGGCGGTGGAGGGGAAGGTGGTGCGACTGCGGCAGCCGCTGCGCATCGACTTCCCCGTGATAGACGAGGCGTTCGCTCAGAAAGTGGTGCCCAGTCGCCGCTGTGGCGTCGAAGCCCTGACCTTGCAGCAGACGAAGCCGCTGTGGACCAGCGGCGTGGTGTTCCAGTTCGGCTGGGAGTGCTGGGCACGCGGCGTGACGGTGAAGAAGTGCGGGCGGTTCCCCATCTACGGCAGCTACGCCAAGCAGTGCGAGATCCGCGACTGCGTGTTCGACGACGCGTGGTTCAAGGGCGGCGGCGGCACGGCTTACACGGGCTGGGACAAGTGTTGGGACTGCCTGATCGACAACGTCACGACGCACAAGCTCCGCCACGCCCCGTGCTTCCAGTGGGCGGCCAGCGGCAACGTGATCCGCAGGAGCACCTTCCACGACAGCGACGGCCAGTGGCACGCCGGCTGGACGCACGAAAACCTCATCGAGCAATGCGTCATCACGTCGCGTCGAGGCCACGGCAGCTACGGATACGGCATGTGGGCGTCGCCGCCCGGCGACCGCGCCCACGGACCCAACGGCCCGCGCAACGTGGTCTACAACAGCCACGTCACCTCGCAGAGGGCCGGCGTGTGGCTCGGTGGGATGAACGAGAACTGGCTTTTCCTGCACAACCGCTTCGTGGTGAGCAGCGGGCCAGGCCTCTACGCGACCACGTTCAGCTTCGACCATATCCTGCGCGGCAACGTGTTCGTGGTGAAGGACGGCAAGTCACCGATGGTGCAGCTGGCCACGGCCGATTGCACGGGCGTGGAGATCATCGGCAACACACTCGTCGGCGGCAGCGGGAAGCCCGTCGCAGGGCCTGCGAGGCCGGCGGTGCTCAAGGACAACCGCGTGCTTCCTGCAACGGCGGATCCGCCGGGGCGCCCGACACCTGCTGTCGCATCCATCTACGAATGGCAACAGGCCAGGAAGCAGGCCATCCACGATGCCGCTGGCCGGCGAGTGCGAAGGAGACCACGCCCATG
>JADHXT010000039.1 GCA_016782825.1 Candidatus Brocadiia bacterium
CGACCACGGCGGCGAGTGCATCGAGGTCACCGTGACGGCCAACGGCTTCCTCTACAACATGGTGCGGGCCATCGTCGGCACCCTCATCGAGATCGGCAGCGGCAAGCAGCCGCCCGAATGGGTGGCCGACCTGCTCCAATCCCGCGACCGCACCCTCGCCGGCCCCACCGCGCCAGCAAGAGGACTGTGTCTCCTGGAAGTGAACTACGAATGACCCGAGTTGTCCACATCATCACCCGCCTCATCCTCGGCGGCGCGCAGGAGAACACCCTTCTCACCTGCCGCGGCCTGCACGAGCACCCCGACTACGAGTGTCACCTGGCCACCGGCCCCGCCCTCGGCCCCGAAGGCGAGCTGCTGAGCCAGGCCGAACAGTGGGGGCTCCACGTGGCGCTCGTGCCGCAGATGCGGCGTGCCATCCACCCTCTGCGCGACTGGGCGACGGTGAAGGAACTCCGCCGCCTCATCCGCGAGCTGAAGCCACACATCGTGCACACCCACAGCTCGAAGGCCGGCATCCTCGGTCGCTGGGCCGCCCACGCCGAGAATGTGCCCGCCGTCGTCCACACCATCCACGGCCTGCCCTTCCATCCCTACGAGTCGTGGTGGAAGAACAAGCTCTACATCCACCTGGAGCGGGTGGCCGCGCGGCGGAGCCACAAGATCGTGTCCGTCGCCGACGCCATGACCGACCAGGCCGTGGCCGCCGGCGTGGCGCCGCGGGAGAAGTTCGTCACCGTCTACAGCGGGATGGATATCGAGCCGTTCCTCAACGCCGACGCGAGCCGCGAGGCGATGCGGCAGAAGTTCGGCTTCTCCGACGACCACTTCGTCATCGGCAAGGTGGCGCGCCTGTTCCACCTGAAGGGACACGAGTACGTGCTCGACGCCGCGCCGTGCCTGCTCGAGCGGCACCCCCACGTGCGGTTCCTCTTCGTAGGCGACGGCATCCTCCAGGACGCGCTGCGGCGCCAGGCCGAGCGGCTGGGCGTGGCGGACAAGGTGGTGTTTGCCGGCCTCGTGCCCGCCCGCGACGTGGCGGCGCACATCGGGGCGATGGACGCGCTGGTGCACGCCTCGCTCCGCGAGGGGCTGGCCCGCGTGCTCCCCCAGGCGCTCCTGGCCGGCAAGCCGGTGGTGAGCTTCGACGTGGACGGCGCCCGCGAGGTGATCCTCGAAGGCGAGACGGGATACCTGGTGCCGCCGAAGAGCGTGGACGGCTTGGTCGCATCGCTCGGCGAGATCATCAAGGAGCCCGACCTGGCGGCCGAGATGGCCATGCGCGGACGCACGCTGTGCCGCCAGCGCTATCCCTGGCAAACGATGGTGGAGCAGCTCGTGGCGCTCTACGAAGAGCTGATCGGACGCGTGACTCGTGACGCGTGATCCGAACCCCCTCCCCCACCGGGGGAGGGTGGGGTGGGGGCGCCGCAGGCAGCGAGAAACGCGCGATCAGAAAGGAAAGCCACCGATGAAAACACACCGAAGCGCCAAGATGATGCTCCTCCTCGCCGCGGCCTTCGCCGCCGGCTGTGCCAAGCCTGTCAGCCGCGTCGAGCGCCACTTCAAGCGCGCCACCGACCAAGTGTTTGCGCCCACGACGGAGGTGAAGGTGATCCCGCTACGGTCGCAGGTCACGTCGGACGTGGCCGCCGCGCGGTTCGTCGAGCTCCAGCGTCAGGAGAAAGAGCAGCGCGGCATCGTGATCGGCGAGCTGGAAATGAAAACCGACAGCCAGTCCGTGCCCTGGGCGGAGTTTGTGGACTTCGCCAAGCAGGTGGGCGCCCACCGCCTCATCCTGTGGACGCACCTGACGGCGCCCTTCCAGCGGGTGCCCACGGGCACCGGCCGCTACTACTACTATCGCGCCATCTTCCTCCGCGACCGGCCACGGTTCGGGATTGGGGAGTGAAGGCGGGTGGGGCGCCATCCGTCCCTGCTCCGTCGCCTTCCTGATCCCCTACCGTCCTGCCACACGCAGGAGCCTTCGGCAATGTGCCAGAACGAGCACACAGACGGGCCAGCATCGCGCCGAGCGGGCATACGGTGTTGCCTTCTGTTCATCGCGTGCGCAGTCATAGCGCTTGTGGTCGTACTCGCGATCTTCGCGTCTCTGCCGACACAGGAGGAGCAGTTCCTCAGAGCCGTTGAGGGAGGCGATATCCTGGCTACTGAGGGAATGCTGGCACGGGACAGATCTCTCATCAATGCCACCTACGAGGGCTATGGCCCGCCGCTGCATCTGGCGGCAGCGCGTCGGCACGTCAGAATGGTTGGACTCCTCCTGAGGAAGGGGGCGGACCCAAACATGAAGGACGCGTTCGGCAGTACGCCGCTCTGTTGCGCGCTGTACGGGGGTATGGCCAGCATGTGCGTGCTAGACCAAGTAGGTATCCAAATGGCTCGCACTCTCGTGGTTCATGGCGCAGACGTCCGTCTTCAGGGAATCGATGGTGAGGCCCCCCTTCACATTGCCGCAAGCTCCGGCGACAAGGCGTTGGTGGAGTTCTTGCTCGCAGAGGGTGCTGAGATCGATGTGAAAGACAAGGAAGGCGTGACTGCGTTGCACCGAGCCGTGGAGGGCAGCCACATACGAGCCGCCGAGCTCCTACTGGAACGTGGCGCCGACAGGAACGCAAGAGACGCTTCCGGTAGCACACCTCTGCACTACGCTGCGAGGATCCATGCGTCCGGTCCCACTCAGCTTCTGCTACGGCACGGCGTTGACCCCAACGTCACTGACCACGACGGGAACACGCCCCTGGAGATCGCGAGGAAGCTCGGGAATGGTCCTGCAGAGGCCGCGATGCGGGAAGCCATGGATCGATGACCTTCATCTGCGCGAAGCCACAGGGCCGCCCGTGTGATGGCGCGCGCTGATTCCCGCACCCTCAAGCACGCTTGAGTGTGCCACACGATCAGAAATGGGTGGCCAACGACGCGGGGCACAGAGACCCCGCCTACAAGGAGCAGGAACATCTTCTCTGCTCTCTCCGCTGCCTCTGCGTGAGATTCCTTCTTCGCCCGATCACGCGTCACGCCCCCGCTTCTGAATCTTCGCCCACGTGTCCCGGAGCGTGCAGGTGCGATTGAAGATGAGCTTCTCGTCGGTGGTGTCGGGGTCGAGGCAGAAGTAGCCGAGGCGCTCGAACTGCACCCGCTTCAGCGGCTCGGCTCCGGCGAGGGAAGGCTCTACCTTGGCCGATACGGTCGTCAGCGAGTCGGGGTTGAGGCAGTCGAGGAAGTCCTGCCCCTCCTTGGCCTCGGGGAACTCCTCGGTGAAGAGCTGGCCGTAGAGGCGCACTTCGGCGTCGACCGCGTGGGCGGCGCTCACCCAGTGGAGGGTGGCCTTCACCTTGCGGCCGTCGGGGGCGTCGCCGCCGCGGGTGGCGGGGTCGTAGGTGCAGCGCAGCTCCACGACCTGGCCGCTGGCGTCCTTCACCGCCTCCTGACACGTGATGAAGTAGGCGTAGCGGAGGCGCACCTCGCGGCCGGGGGCGAGGCGGAAGAACTTGCGCGGCGGGTCTTCCATGAAGTCGTCGCGCTCAATGAACAGCTCGCGGCCGAAGGGCACTTTGCGCGTGCCGGCCGCCTCGTCCTCGGGGTTGTTGATGGCGTCGAGCTCTTCGCTCTGGCCTTCGGGATAGTTGGTGACGACGACCTTGAGGGGATTGAGCACGGCCATGACGCGGGGCGACGTGCGGTTGAGCACTTCGCGGACGCAGTGTTCGAGGAGCGCGTAGTCCACCGTGCTCGCCACCTTGCTCACGCCGATGCGCTGCATGAAGTTGCGGATCGCCTCGGGCGGGAAGCCGCGGCGCCGCAGGCCGCGGAGGGTGGACAGCCGGGGGTCGTCCCAGCCGCTCACATGGCCTTCCTCGACCATGCGGCGAAACTTGCGCTTGCTCATCACTGTGTGGGTGAGGTTGAAGCGGGCAAACTCGTACTGGCGGGGGTGGTGGATGGGCTCGTCGCGGCCGTCGTTGATGGCGTCGATGAACCAGTCGTAGAGCGGGCGGTGGTTCTCGAACTCCAGCGAGCACAGGCTGTGGGTGATGCCCTCGATGGAGTCTTCGAGGCCGTGCGCCCAGTCGTACATGGGATAGATGCACCACGCGTCGCCCTGGCGGGGATGGGCGGCGTGGACGATGCGGTACATGATGGGGTCGCGGAGATTGATGTTGGGGTGGGCCATGTCGATCTTGGCGCGCAGCACGCGGGTGCCATCGGGGAACTCGCCTGCGCGCATGCGGCGGAAGAGATCGAGGCTTTCGGCCGCGGGGCGGTTGCGGTGGGGGCTTTCGACGCCGGGCTCGGTGAGGGAGCCGCGGGCGGCGCGGATTTCGTCGGCCGTCTGGTCGTCCACGTAGGCGCGGCCCTTCTGGACGAGTTCCTCGGCCCAGCCGTACATGGCCTCGAAGTAGTCGCTGGCGTAGTAGAGGCGGTCGGCCCAGTCGAAGCCGAGCCAGCGGACGTCTTCGATGATGGCGTCGATATACTCCTGCTCCTCCTTCACCGGGTTGGTGTCGTCGAAGCGGAGGTTGCACGGGCCGCCAAACTCGGCGGCCACGCCGAAATTGATGCAAATGGCCTTGGCGTGGCCGATGTGGAGGTAGCCGTTGGGCTCGGGGGGGAAGCGGGTGTGGACGCGCCCGCCGTTGTTGCCGGCCGCCACGTCGTCGGCGACGATCTGGCGAATGAAGTCGCTTGGGGGCGGATTGCCATTCGTGCTCATCGCGTGTGTCGCCTCGTATCGGTGGGTGCGGAGAGGGAGCTGTGCCTGCCGCCGGGCGGCCGCTCGCGGGTCAGGGCAGGTAGTGTACCACGGCCCCGCCGTGCATGCAACCGGGGCATGGCAGGAACGCGGCACCTCAGCCATGGCATGCAGGGAATCCACGATTGACTACACGGCCGGCCCGCCCGACACCTACACCATCGTCGGCAGCGGCGGCGATATCTGGGGCACCGCCGATGGCTTCCACTACGTGTACCAGTCGGTCAGCGGCGACTTCATGGCCGCCGTGCGGCTCGTGAGCCAGCAGAACACCAACGGCTGGGCCAAGGCGGGCCTCATGGCACGTGCCGATCTCGACAGCGACGGCATCGACAACAACGACGCGCACGTGAACATCTCGGCCACCCCCAGCAACGGCGTCGTCCTGCAATATCGCGACACCGAAGGCGGTGGCTCCGGCGGCGCCACGATCGGCGGCGCGCCCAGCTCGACCTCGGCCCCCTACTGGCTTTACCTCAAGCGCTCGGGCAACGTGTTCACCGTCCAGTGGGCGCCCGACAGCGGCGGCAGCCCCGACTGGACCGGCGCCAACAGCCTGAGCCACACCAGCCCCAACATGGGCAGCGACATCGTGCTCGGCATGCACGTGACGAGCCACAACGACGGCACCACCAGCCAGGTGGTGTTTCAGGACGTGGCCATCCTGGGCGGCTGGGAAGCACGCGCCGAACTCGCCGGCGCCGACACCCGCGGCCGCGTGCAGGGCCGTGCCTTCGGCCAGACCCTCGGCGGCGGCGCCCTCCTCGGCTCCGCCAACTGGCGCATCGACTACTGCCAGCCCCACACCACCGCCGGCCTCCGCGCCGAGTGGTTCACCAACCAGAGCTTCACCGACCCCGTCGCCTTCGACGTGGTGGCCACCGAAGTGAACCGCAACGACTACCAGTACCCCGGCACGGGCTGGACAGGGAATCACGACGACTTCTCGGTCCGCTACTCCGGCATGTTCTACGCCGACCACGCCGGCACCTACGGCTTCCAGGAGCAGGTGGACGACGAGGCCTGGATCGACATTGACGGCGTGGAAGTGCTCCACGACGGCACGTGGGATAGCCACACCTCCGCCACCACGGCTCTCGACGAAGGCTGGCACCTCATCGAGTTCCGCCAGCGCGAAGGTGGCGGCGGCGACTTCGCCCGCCTGCTGTGGGACCCCGAGAACGACGCCTCCTTTTCCATCATGACTGCCGCCGACGCCGACTTCCGCACCGGCTACGACCTGGTGGCCCTCGGCACCGGCTACGGCGCCGTCGGCGACCTCGGCAGCGACGACCTTTTCGGCGTCGAGCTGCCCTATGCGCAGTGGTACCTGCTCTCGCTCCAGGTGGACTACCTGGGCGAAACGACCACCAGCGCCCTCCTCAACGCCTTTGGCGCCCCCGAGCCCGGCACGATGACGCTTCTGGCGCTTGGCGGCCTGAGCCTGTGGCGCCGCCGCCGTCGCCGCAAGTAGCGGCCAGACAACCACGTGATAGACCGACGCACGGCGTCCCGGCCACCCGCCTGAGGAAACGATCTCACACAGAGGCAACGGAGGCCAACAGAGAGAACAGAGGCCAGGAGACAACCCGCCGCGAAAGACGCGAACCAGGCGAAACCACCCCTGTCCCCACGCCGTGTCTCCCTCATCCGATGCCAAAGACAAGGACGCTGGGCAGAGACGCCCCGCCTACAGAGACAACGCGGCCCACCCCCCTTGGCCTCGTCCCCAAGCTCCTGCTTGGGGATGCCTCTTGGGAGCTTCTGCTCCATTCGTTCGGGTGCCCCCCCGCCGATGGGCAGGCACGGGGACCTGCCCCTGCAAGGCCCCCGTCACAGAGACCTGCCGCACGAGCATCGCGCTCTTGTAGGGGCGGGTCCCCGTGCCCGCCCTCTGCCGGCTGGGTGTGGGCATGGAAGCTCTCTTGGTAGGCGGCGTGGGGACCCGCCGCCCACCAGAACACGCAACGGGGCAGGCCGGATGGCCTGCCCCGTGGGCGGATGGTGCAGCGATTGGGCGAGAGGCGTCAGGCCTTCTTGCCGGGGTGATAGATGTCGCCGTCCTTGGGGTAGGCGATGTTGCCGGTCTCGAAGTCGAGCGCCGTGGGCTTGAGCTGCTTGTTGAACAGCTCGGGGTTCTTCTTGCTGGGCTTGACGAACAGGTCGTCCCAGCGCAGGCGCTGGCCGGTGAAGGCGGCGTCGCGGGCGAGGATGGCGGTGCCGGTGGCCTCGGCCACGCTTTGCGCCTCGTTGAGATACTTGCCCTTCATCATGTAGTAGAGCAGGTTGATGTGCTCTTGCTGGTGGCCGCCGCCCATCTGCGGGATCTCGGAGTAGCAGACGGGCTTGGAGAGCTTGAAGTCCTTGGGCTTGCTCTTCTCGTAGGTGAACTGCTCGCCCACCCAGTTCCAGCAGTTGCCCACTTGGCGGCACATGCTGTGGACGTAGACGGAGCGGCCGTCGACCTTGTATTCGAGGTCGGCGCTGAAGAAGTCGTACATGTTGCCGGCCTTGCGGAGCACGCGATGGCCGAAGCCGCCGGCGTTGTCGGGGTGGGTGCCGATATACCAGTTGGCGACATCGAGGTTGTGGACGTGCTGCTCGCAGATGTGGTCGCCGCTCATTTCGACCCAGAGCTGCCAGTTGCCGCCGCGGCACAGGTCCTCGGGCTTCGAGGGGTTCATGGGGTTGTTGTGGAAGATGCGGCCCATGTTCCAGGCCACGCGGCCGGCCATGACGCGGCCGTAGGCGCCTTCCTGAATTTCCTGGGCGGTCTGGTTGTAGCCCTGCTGGTGGCGGCGCTGCGTGCCGGCGACGACGAAGAGGCCCTTCTTCTCGGCCAGCTTGCCGGCTTCCATGATGGTGCGCACGCCGGCGGCGTCCACCGCTACGGGCTTTTCCATGAACACGTGGCAGCCGGCCTCGATGGCGGCCTTGAAGTGCACGGGGCGGAACACGGGCGGTGCGGCGGTGAGCATGATGTCGGGCTTGAGGTCGAGGAGCTTGTGGTAGCCCTTGGCCCCGCCAAACCAGCGGTCCTGCGGCACCTTGAGGCGCTTGCCCACGCGGCCGCAGCGGCCCTGGTCGAAGTCGGCCAGAGCCACGACCTCGATCTCGATGCCCATGTTCAGTTTGTCGTTCAGCACCTTGGCGGCCGTCATGTGCTGCATGACCGCGCCGCTGCCGCGGCCGCCACAGCCCACGAGGCCCACCTTGATCTTCTTGCCGGCACCCTTGGCCGTGGTGCCAAGGATCGAGAAGGCGCCATACGCCGTTCCCGCTGCAACGGCAGACTTCATGAAGCTCCGCCGCGATGGCCGCTGTTCCCGGTTCTCCATCCAGATGCTCCTTACTGCCTGAGGGGCCGACACGCGGCCCCGGCTCTTGTCGGCACAGCCAGTAGCGTCTTCGGGCGCACGAGCCGACACGAAAGACGTACTGTACTCCGTCGCCCGCGGGGAGTCAAATCCGCCGCCGGAGCACGTTGGCCACCCGCTCCCGCGTCACGTCCCGCCCATCTTCTCGCGGAGGGTGCTCAGGGTGCGGCCGGCGTAGCCGCTCGCCTTGAGCTTGCGCACTTGGTCGTACACGGGGCGGGCCTTCTCGCCGAGCAGGTAGAGCGCGTTGGCGGCGAAATGCTTGCCGCTCGCCAGCGGGTGGCTCTTGATCACCTCGACGATGACGGGCAGCGCCGCCTCGCCCTCGCCCCACTCGGTGAGCGCCTGCGCGGCGGCGACGCGCACGGCCGCGCTGGGGTCCTTCAGCCGCTTGCGGAACGTGGGGAGGTGCTTCGCCGCCTCGGCCTTCGTGCGATGGCGCACGCGGCTGAGGTCGTGTCCCTCGGCAATGCCCAACACGCCCCAGTAGCGGACGCTGGCGATGGGGTCGGCCAGGGCCTTCTCGTAGGCCGCGAGGGCCGCGGCGCCGGTGCCGTCGAGCCGCTTGAGCGCCAGGCAGCGGTCCACCACGCCACTCTCGTCCACCACCTGCCGCCAGTGCGGCGGCCCGGCGGGCAGCGGCTCGGGAGCGATGGCCTTGTGTCCCTCGGTGTGGGTGGCGGTCTTGCTGTCCTTGAAGCCGATGCGGCAGGCCCTGGCAGTGATGGCCTGGCCGGGTGCAAGCGCCACCGGCCCGCTGTAGAGCTGCCACCCGCCGCCCGCGGCCGGCGGGACCAGCGGCTTGACCTTCGTCGCGCCGAGCACCACCGCCTGGAAGTCCATCTGGAAGACGCCGTCCTTCGGCACGGGCTTGAGGGTGAGGGTGTACTTGCCCTGCTTCGGGAGGTCCACCTCGCCGAGCTTGACGACCTTGAAATCGTCGAAGCCGCCTGTGTTCGAGGCGCGGCCTTCGAGAGTCTGCCCCGCGATCTCGACGGTGTACTTGCTGTTGGCCTGCCCGCCGCAGCCCCAGATGACGTGGACGGGCAGCTTGCCGGGGCCGAGGACGCCGGCGTCCCAGCTCAGCCAGGCCTTGCTGTTGCGCCAGCCGCTGAGGTTGCCGGGCTCCTTCTTCGGCCACGGCTTGGGGCCGTTGATCGTGGCCCGCGCGGCATGGAGTACGTTGCCGTCCACGGAGGGCCGGGCCTGGGTGCCGGTGAGGCGGTAGGCGATGGACGCGCCGGGCGTGGCGCAGGTGACCTTCACGAGCTCGTCCTGCCCCTGGCGCTGGAGCGGCTCGATGCCGGGCGCCGTGGTGGTCTGGTGGGCGTCGTTCGGGCGCTTGAGGGCGTCGAACTCGGGCTCGGGCAGCAGGCCGAAGTCGCCGGTGCTCTTCATCCAGGCGAAGAGGGCGTCGCGCAGGCGGTCGAGGGTGGCCTGGTGCTTGGGGTCGGCGGCAAGGTTGTTCACTTCGTGGGGGTCGGCGTGGGTGTCGTAGAGTTCCTCGATGGGCTTGGGCCGCTCGAAGTATTGGAGTTGCGGACCCTTGAGCTTGCCCTCGGCGAAGAGGCGGCGCATCTCCTTCATCGTGGGCATCTGGTTCATGTAGTTCACGTCGAGGGAGCGCGGCAGGTGGGGCAGGAAGTTGCGGAGGTAGTGCCAGCGCTTGTCGCGCACGCAGCGGATGACGTCGATGCTCTCGTCCACGCGGTCGCGGGCGCCGTAGATGTACTCGCGGGGCTTGGCGCGCTGGGGGCCGAGCACGGCCTGCCCCTGCATGTGGCCGGGCACCTTCACGCCGCACAGAGAGAGCATGGTGGGTGCGAAGTCGATGAACGACACGAGCTCGTCGGTGGCGGTGCCGGGCTTGAGGGCATCGGGCGCGTCGGGGCGGACGTGGCCGCGCCACTTGGTAGGCACGCGGACAAGGAGCGGCACGCGGAGGCCGGAGTCGTAGATCCAGCGCTTGCCGCGCGGCAGGCCGCGGCCGTGGTCGCCCCAGAACCACACGAGGGTGTCGTCGGCGAGGCCCTCGGCCTCAAGCTGCTTCATCACCGCGGCAAACTCGGCGTCCATCCGCGTGATGTTGTCGTAGTACTTCGCCCAGTCGCGTCGCACGGCGAGCGTGTCGGGGTAGTAGGGAGGCAGCGTTGCCTTGGCGGGGTCGTGTGTGAGCTTGTCGGAGGGCTTGCTGCGGGCGCGGCTTTCGTGGGTGCCTGTGTAGTTGATCACGGAGAAGAAGGGCTGGCCCTTGGCACGACCGCGCCACCACTGGCGACCGCCCACCGCGTCCCATGCCGTGAAGGGCGGCTTGAACTGGTAGTCGGTCTTCGAGTGGTTCGAGCAGTAGTAGCCGGCGGCGCGGAGGTACTCGGTGAAGCACTTCACGGGCGCCTGCGGCACGCCGCTGCACCGCATGTGGTTGGTGCCGATGCTGGTGGGGTACATGCCGGTGATGATGCCGGAGCGGGCGGGGGCGCACACGCCCATGTGGGCGAAAGCGGCGTCGTAGCGCACGCCCTGGGCAGCGAAGCGATCGAGGTGGGGCGTCACGGCATACTCATCGCCGTAGCAGCCGAGGTCGGGGCTGATGTCCTCGGTCGAGAACCACAGCACGTTGGGCCGTGATGGCTTGGAAGTCGCCTGCGCGGCGTGGCTCGTGCGGGCCATCGCCAGAGTGCCTGCGGCCAGACCTGCCGCTTTCAGGAAGTCGCGCCGATGCATGGGGATCCCCTTCTTCGCATTGGAGAAGCGTTCACACCTGGCCCGCCGCAGTCTAGCGCCAGCCTCTGCGCGACGCAACCACCGTGCCTGCGCCGAAGCCCGTTGGATGGTGAGCCGCGCGGCTCCACCTGGCGCCCTGCCGACGCGGCGTGGGGACACGCCGCCCACGCAGAAGAGAGAATGAAGCAGGAGCTTCCCAGAGGCATTACGAAGTGGGAGCTTCGTAACGAGAGTGTGTCTTCATGGCTTCGCCCTGGTTGCCTCTTCATTCGTGTCCATTCGTGGCCGGTCTTCTTCTCTCTGCCTTCGCGTCTTGGCCTCTTTGCGTGAGCACTCCCCCCTGCCGTGGCGTGCGGCGCTACTTGGGCATCTCGGCGAGGGCTTTGCCGATGGCGGCGGTGGCCTGGGTGAGAACGTCGGACGTGGCGGCGTCGAGAGCGGCGACCATGGCAGCAACGCTGACCCGGGCGACGGGGACGAGGGGCTTCTTGACAGGCACCCCGCCGGCGAAGCTCTGGGCGAAGACGACGGTGCGCTTGCGCAGGTCGCGGATGACGAGTTGAAGCTCGCACGCGGCCGTGCAGTCGCGGCCGTCGCGGACGATCTCGAAGCGCACCAGGTCGCCGGCCAGCACGAGATCGGCGTCGCGAAGCAACCGTTCGCGGCCGACGGCCTGCGCCACCCGCGCCTGGCGCAGCGACTGGGCCATGAGGCGCGCGATCATGTCGGCGGGGGCGGCCACCCAGCGGTCCTGGGCGTAGTAGCCGGCGGCGTTGTTGTTGTCGCGGTAGAAGATGCGGTCGGTGTAGTGGCTCGGCGAGTCGAAGGGGGCGATGGCCAGGGCCTTGACGGCGGGGGCCGCCGCGGGGGCCTCGATGGCGGGGGCGCCGAGGGCGTAGTGGCGCACGACGAGGCGTGGTCGCGCCGAGATGCCACACCCGCAAAGCACCAGCGGCAACAACACCAGACAGAGAAGCAAACGGCGGACGGGCATACGGTGGTCTCCTGGTTGATGAAGGCGTTGTGATATCTGGGGGAGGGAAGCCCTTTTCCTCAAAAAGGGTGCCCTCCCCCGCTGGTATTATAGCTCCTTGGTCTTGCCGGGCTCGGGGCAAGGGTAGATGCCGTCGGGGCCGGGGTGGATGGGGGCCTCGGTGTCCAGGGTCATGTGATCGATGTCTTTGACGTATTGGAAGTTGGACTTCGCCACTTGGTCCCAGGTGACGTATTGGCCGGTGTGTGCGGCGGTGCGTCCCATGATGGCAGCCATGTTGGCTTCGCCGGCGCGTCGGGCTTCGTTGTGGGGCTTGTCGTTGCGGATGGCGTCGAGGAGAACTTTCCATTCGACGTGGTAGGGGTTGGTGTCGTTGCGGCCGAAGTCCCACACCAGATTGTCCTTGGTCATCTGTTGGCTCTTGTAGATGCGCGGCTTGGGCTGGCCAAGGTTGGTCATGATGGTGGCGGAGCCTTTGGAGCCGTGGGCGTAGTCGGCGTAGGTGCCCCAGCAGCCTTGCATGTGGCGGGAGAAGGCAAAGAGCTTGGCGCCGTCGGCGAAGGTGTATTCGATAGTGTAGTGGTCGAAGTTGTTGCCTGCGGCCTTGTAGCACCGGCCGCCGAAGGCCTGCGCGCTGACGGGCCAGGAGCCTTTGGCCCAGCAGGCGACGTCCACGTTGTGGCAGTGCCAGTCGATGAAGAAGCCGCTGGAGACCCAGTTGAAGCAGGTGGCGCGCTGGATCTGGAAGGTCAGCTCGTGGGTGTTCTTGGGCAGCGGCGGGCAGTGGACGGGGCCGTGGACTCGGTAGATGCGCAGGGTGTGGACGTCGCCGATGGCGCCGTCGTGGATGCGGCGGATGACTTCCTGGCGGGCGGGGGAGTGGCGCCACATGAAGCCGCAGCCGACCTTGAGGTTCCTCTTCTCGCTCTCGTCGGCGGCGGCGAGCAGGCGGCGGGTGGCGGGGGCGTCGGTGGCGAAGGACTTTTCCATGAAGACGTTCACGCCCTTGGAGACGGCGTATTCGAACATCATGGGGCGGAAGGCGGCGTGGGTGGTCAGGAGGACCACGTCGCCGGGGCGCAGCGTGTCGATGGCCTTCTTGTGGGCGTCGAAGCCGAGGAACTGGCGTTCGGGCGGCACGTCGGCCTTGTCCTTGAGCGGGCGCTTCAGGCGGTTGAGGCTGCCCTTGAGGCGGTGGTCGAAGAGGTCGGCCATGGCGAAGAGCTTCACGGGGCCGCCGCCGCAGGTCGCGGCGTCCATGACGGCGCCGGTGCCGCGGCCGCCGCAGCCCACGAGGGCGAGGCGCACGGTGTTGTCGGTGGCGGCGTAGGCGCGGGTGGCGATGCTGGCGAGCGAGGCGCCAGCGGCCACGGTGCCGGCGCGGCGGAGGAAGGCCCGGCGGGTGGAGGGCTTTGGATCCTGCGGCGTGGCCATGGCACGGTCTCCTGACAAGGATGGGCGGGTCACACGTCCTCGGCCTCGTCGGCGGCAAGATTGTCCTGGAGCATCTCGAGGAAGAAGGCGAGAGCGTCGGGCGGCAGCAGGGCGCCGTTGGTGGAGCCCATGGGACCCCACTTCCAGTCGCCGCCCACCACGCCGCCCTGGAGGTGGAGGAACTGATAGACGGGGGCGCGGGGGCAGCGTGCGTCGGTGAAGGTGGCCTTGAAGCGTTCGGGGTCGAGGGGCTTTTCGCCGACGAAGAGTTCCTCGAGGCGCAGCACGATGGGCGTCCAGTCGAGGTAGGAGTGGCCCCACACGTCGGTGAGCTCGTAGAGTGTGACGTCTTCCTTGGGCCGGGCGTCGACCACCACGGCATGGTCTTTGGGTGCGAAGCCGCTCTCCTCAAGCAGGTCTTTCACCGAGGCCCCCCAGGGGAACACCTCGGCGCCGGCCGGGGCGTAGCGTCGCACGAAGGGGTAAACGAGACCGCTGCCGGTGCCGGCGAGGGTCACGCCGTGGAGCTCGTTGTATTCGCGGGCGCCATCGCTGCCGCGCGTGCGTCGGTAGAGGAGGAAGGGCACGGTGGACACTCCTCGCAGGCGAGTGGCGGGGCGCCGGGTGCGGGGCCGCCCGGATGTGCATCAGCCCTCGGGCTCGGCGCGCTTGCCGCGCAGGATGGCCGAGGGGTCGCGTTCGAGTGCTTCGAGCAAAGCGCGGGCGCTGCGGAGCGCGCGCTCGAGTTCGTCGAGGGAGCGGGTGAGGCCGCGCTCGACGTTCTGCACCGAGCGGCTGAGCTCGCCGCGGCCCTGGGCGATGGACTCGGAGGCCCTGCCCACGTCGGCGGCGGCCTGGCCCACCTGCTTGGCGGCGGTGCCCACTTCCTTTGTGGTCTGCTTCACGGTCTTGACGATGGCCGGCAGGTCGACGCCGTCGAGCTGTGTGTGGAGTTTCTGAGCGATCTGGCTGATGTGGGCGAGGGTGTTGCGCACGGCCTCGCGGTTTTCGGCCAGGGTGCCCTGGGTGGTGTCGAGCAGGGCGTTGAGCTTGTCGGTGGCCTTCTGGAGCTTTTCGAGGGTGGGGGTGAGGCCCTCGCGGGTCTTCTTGATCTCGGCCATGGCGTCGGTGAGGGTCTTGCTGGTGGTGGTGCTGAGGGCCTTCACCTCGGTGCGGATGTCGGTGATGCCCTTGTTGGCGTTGTCGAGCAGGGCGCGGGCCTTGGTGGCGAGCTCGGCCAGGTCTTTGGGGTCCATGGCGTGGATGATCTCGCGCATCTTGCTCACCACCTTGCGCACGTCGACGAGTGTGCCGGGGATTTCCTGCTCGATGCCGCCGAGGAGGGAGCGGGCGACGGGGATGGTTTCGCCGGGGTCAAGGGGGCGTGCGTCGGGCTCGTCGCCGCCGGAGAGGTCGATGGTGAAGGGGCCGAAGAGGGTTTCCATGCTGTACTTGGCAATCACGCCGCTGCGGAGGGCCACCTTCTTGGGGTTCACGCCGATGTCGACGGCGATGAGGTTGTCCTTGCTCACC
>JADHXT010000040.1 GCA_016782825.1 Candidatus Brocadiia bacterium
CATCCCACATGCTTGGCGCGTCCTTCGTTTGCCTCAGCGTGTCGGGTCTTACACACAAGTCGTCTCTCACGCCCAGCAGGATAACCCTATGCCTTGCCTGCGGGATGCCATAGTGCTCAGCGCGTATGATGTAGTCTGTGGGCTCCAGGGTCGGCAAGAGGCCAGAACTGCGCTTTGTCACCAGGGAATGGAGCGTATACGCGTGGTCCGACCCATCCATGTCAGGAGTCGCCTGTTGGTCTTTCAGCGCTCGGCGGGGGTCTTGCAGGTCACTCAGCAGCTGTTCAAAGACGCTACTTCCCTTGATGATTGCCGACAACAGACCTGGAACGTTCTCCATCACGAATACGGGCGGCTGGTGGACAGCCAGGATCCTCAGATACTCCTCGTACAATCGGTGGCGAGGGTCTTGAGCGAGAGCGTCCGGCTTGCCCGGGCGCGTTCTCGATCTCCCAATGATGGAGTATGCCTGGCATGGTGGACCACCAATCAGTACCCACCACGGCGTACCGCCCACAGCAACGGATATCGTCCCATCAACTTCTTCGGCGCGAACGCCTTTCTTCCCTAATTCCGCTAGCCAAGCGCAATCGGCGGCCGCTTGAGCCTCTCGCGGGCACGAAGCGAACAGCGATTCTCTCGTAGTCTCGCCTTGCAGATAGTCGTAGTACTCCTGCGGGGCCTGGCCATCGGCGAACTGCCGGAAGAAACTGCGCAGCTCCAACGTGCGATGCGCTCGCTCGTCTTTCTCGATGGAGAGGGCTATCCGGAAGCTCGTCACTCTTCGTCTCGTCACTCGGAGCGAAGCAAAGCCTTCACCGAGCCCGCCGGGGCCGGCGAAAAGGTCAATGATGGGAACAGGCTGCATGTGGGTCCCGCAACCAACGTCTTTGCTGCATGCCGAAACGAGCAATTGGCCACATTCCTGAGTTTACCCGCAGTTGCCATGACGCGCAAGCTCTGTCTCAAGTGTACCCTCGATAAGGCTTGACAGTGGAGTCCAGCGGCGCTAGGATTGGCCGCTACATTCCTCACCGGCCGAATGGGAGTACGTGCGAGAGGAGCCGAACGATGGACGTGTGTTGCCTGGGCATTCTGGTGGCCGACGCGGTGGGCTCGCCGATTGACGAGATGCCGGAGAAGGGGCGGCTGCGGCTGTTCGATAAGATGGAACTCCATATCGGCGGGTGCGCGGCCAACTCGGGCATCGCCATGGCCAAGCTGGGCCTGGATATCGCGGTGGCCGGGAAGGTGGGCGACGATACGTTCGGGCGGTTTGTGAAAGAGACCCTCGAGGGCCACGGCGTGGATGCGCGGGGCGTGGTGACCGATGCCGAGGCGCCCACGTCGTTCACGTTCATCATGGTGGGGAGCGACGGGCAGCGGCGGTTTGTGCACACGATGGGCGCCAACGCGACCCTGTGTGAGAAGGATGTGGATATGAACCTGGTGCGGGAGGCGAAGATCCTGCACGTGGCGGGGACGATGGTGATGCCGACGTTCGATGGGGTGCAGACGGCTCGCGTGCTGGAGCAGGCGCGGGCGGCGGGGGTGACGACGTGTATGGACACGGTGTTCAACGATCGGGTGGAGGACTATCTGCCCGTGGTGGGGCCGTGTCTGCCGCACCTGGATATGTTTCTGCCGAGCATCGAGGAGGCGGAGCGTGTGACGGGGACGAGCGAGCCGGCGGCGATTGCGGCGCGGCTGCACGAGGCGGGGTGTGGGATTGTGGCGGTGAAGCTGGGCAGCGAGGGGAGCTATGTGAGCGGCGAGGGCGAGGCGGCGCGGGTGCCGTGCTACAAGGTGGGCGTGGTGGATACGAGCGGCGCGGGGGACAGCTTTGTGGCGGGGTTCCTGGCGGGTCGGCTGCGTGGGTGGGGTCTGGAGGCGAGCGCGCGGTTTGGCAACGCGGTGGCGGCGCACTGCGTGCAGGCGCTGGGCTGCACGGCGGGTGTGGTGGATTTCGAGGCGACGCGTGCCTTCCAGCAGACAGCGGAGACGCTTGAGGCGTAGGCGTAAGTGTAGTGATACTGGGCACATGGGGCGCAGCGTGGCTCAGGAGCCGAGATCGAGTGTCCAGAGCAGCGGCCCGAGGGGCTAGACGGCTTCTTTCTTGACTTGCAAAGAGCGGCAGCCCCTATTATAATAACAATTCGCGCTCTATGGGGAGTGCGCCCCGGCAGCGCCCGCAGCGCATCGGGGGAAACGGCGCGTCATTGCGCGCAATGGTCGCTTCAGAAGCCGCTAGTCACACTCGGAAGGATGTGGTCGGTTCATGATTAAGGTCAAGGCGACGGGAATGAACGAGCCCTTGGAGAAGCTTCTTAAGCGCTTCAAAAAAAAATGCGAGAAAGAGGGATTGATAAAAGACATCAAGCGCTCGTCTTTCTACGAGAAGCCCAGTGAGCGTCGTCGCCGGAAGCTGCGCAAGATGGAGAAGCGCGCGCTGAAGGCTGAGGCGGCACTGCCATTCTCCCGATGACCCCACGGCGCCGGGCGCGACGGCTGGCAAGCGGGTCGCGTCGTGCGCAGTAGGCGACGTGCTTGCGTCAGCGACGACGAAGGGCTCCTCTCCGAGCAGGCGTTTCCGACGAGTCATCGTCGGGACGAGTTTCCCCCGATAGGCTCCAACTGGAACTTCCTTTCCGCTCACGTGTGTTGAGAGAAGGAGAACGACGTGCCGAGAGCTGTCTGGCTTGGCTTGGCATTGGCGATGGCACTGCCCCGAATGGCGCTGGCTGCCGAGGCTCCCGAGGCCGCGGCCGCCGTCGAAAGCACCACGCCATGGACCCTCTGGTTGGCTTGGGGCGTGGGCCTGGTCGGCTCCGTCGTCGCGCTCTACTTTGCGCTCTTCTTCTACAAGCGCGTGATGGCCGAGAGCGAAGGCGACGAGAAGATGGTCGAGATCGCCGAGCACGTGCGTGCGGGCGCCAAGGCCTACCTGCGGCGTCAGTACACCACCGTGGCGATCGTCTTCGTCATTCTCTTCATCGTCTTTTCCTTCATGGCCTTCGGCCTCAAGGTGCAGGCCCTCTGGGTGCCGTTTGCCTTCCTCACGGGCGGCTTCTTCAGCGGCCTGTGCGGCTTCCTCGGCATGCGCACGGCCACCAACGCCAGCGCCCGCACCGCCAACGGCGCCAAGGAGAGCCTCAACAAGGGCCTCCAGGTCGCCTTCCGCAGCGGCGCCGTCATGGGCCTCATCGTCGTCGGCTTCGGCCTGCTCGACATCTGCCTGTGGTTCATCGCCCTCTTCAAGCTCGTGCCTTGGCTCCACACCATGTGGCCGGGCGTTGCTCTCTTCCAGCCGCTCAGCCTCGTCGAGATCACCGTCACCATGCTCTGCTTCGGCGTGGGCGCCAGCACGCAGGCCCTCTTCGCCCGCGTCGGCGGCGGCATCTTCACCAAGGCCGCCGACGTCGGCGCCGACCTCGTCGGTAAGGTCGAGGCAGGCATCCCCGAAGACGACCCCCGCAACCCCGCCACCATCGCCGACAACGTGGGCGACAACGTCGGCGACGTCGCCGGCATGGGCGCCGACCTCTACGAAAGCTACTGCGGCTCCATCCTCGCCACCGCCGCCCTCGGCGTCGCCGCCGCCATCACACTCCCCGCCGCCACCGAAGCCACCAAGCTCAGCTTCATCTTCCTCCCCATCGCCCTCGCCGGCGTCGGCATCTTCCTCTCCATCCTCGGCATCTTCATGGTCCGCAGCGGCGAAGAAGCCAGCCAGAAAGAGCTCATGGGCGCCCTCGGCAAAGGCGTCAACCTCAGCACCATCCTCGTCGTCCCCGCCTCGGCCCTCATCGTCTACCTCATGCTGCCCGGCCACTTCGGCGTCTTCGGCTCCATCGTCTCCGGCCTCGGCGCCGGCTGGCTCATCGGCAAGTGGACCGAATACTCCACCTCCGCCGCCTACAAGCCCACCCAGGGCATCGCCCAGCAGACCGACACCGGCCCCGCCACCGTCATCATCGCCGGCATCAGCGAAGGCATGCTCTCCACCTGGGTGCCCGCGCTCGTCGTCGCCATCGCCATCATGCTCAGCTACGGCTTCGCAGGCGGATTCGCCAACGCACCCCTCGGCCTCTACGGCGTCGGACTCGCCGCCGTCGGCATGCTCTCCACGCTCGGCATCACCCTCGCCACCGACGCCTACGGCCCCATCGCCGACAACGCCGGCGGCAACGCCGAAATGAGCGGCCAGGAGCCCTACGTCCGCGAGCGCACCGACGCCCTCGACTCCCTCGGCAACACCACCGCCGCCACCGGCAAAGGCTTCGCCATCGGCTCCGCCGCACTCACCGCCCTCGCCCTCCTCGCCGCCTACGTCGAAGAAGTCCGCATGGGCATGGGCTACATGGCACGCGACGCCGCCCAAGACGCCACCCGCGCCGCCATCGAATCCCCCGCCGGCCCCGCCGGCGACCACGTCTACTTCGTCACCGACAAAGCCGACAAGCAAAGCGCCCACGCCATCCCCCCCACCTACGTCGACCTCACCCGCACCCTCAACCTCACCGCCGCCACCGACGTGCGCGCCGCCGTCGCCGCCGGCACCCTCACCGAAGTCCACAAAGTCACCCTCGAAGACTACATGGCCTTCTACAAAGTCCACCTCATGAACCCCCGCGTCATCGGCGGAATGCTCATGGGCTCCATGCTCGCCTTCGTCTTCTGCGCCCTCACCATGAAAGCCGTCGGCCGCGCCGCCAGCTCCATGGTCGAGGAGGTCCGCCGCCAGTTCCGCGACATCCCCGGCCTCCTCGACGGCACCGGCCAGGCCGACTACGCCAGTTGCGTCAAAATCTCCACCCAGGGCGCCCAGCGCGAAATGATCCTCCCCTCCCTGCTCTCCATCATCGTACCTGTTTCCGTCGGCCTCGTCCTCGGCGTGGCCGGCGTCATGGGCATGCTCACCGCCGGCCTCGCCACCGGCTTCGTCCTCGCCGTCATGATGGCCAACGCCGGCGGCGCCTGGGACAATGCCAAGAAGTACATCGAAGGCGGCGCCCACGGCGGCAAGGGCTCGCCCAACCACAAAGCCGCCGTCGTCGGCGACACCGTCGGTGACCCCTTCAAGGACACCTCTGGCCCCTCGCTCAACATCCTCATCAAGCTCATGAGCATGGTCGCCGTCGTCTTCGCCGGCCTCACCGTCAAGTACGCCCCCGTCATCGCCGGCTGGCTCGGCATCTGAGGAGCGTGGCAAGAGGCGATGGAGAGCGATTGATTTTCGGGGCTGCCTCAGCAGAGCGGAATAGGACATATAGGACAGATTGGACCGATTGGACCGATGGGACAGACAGAGGACTCAAGCGACCGGCAGAGGGCGCACCCTTTTCTGCGTCCTATCGGTCGTATCGGTCCTATCTGTCCTATGGCTTGCTGCGCTTGACACGGGTGCCTTGGGCGCGTAGATGATAGGACAGATCGAGCTTCTTCACTTGTGGGGAGCAGGCCATGCCCGGCCACCCGCCGCCACCCAAGCCCATCCCTCCCCACGGCGGATACCGTGGCCTCAAGTCGTATCAGATGGCGGAGATCGTCTACGACGCGACCGTGGCGTTCTGCTCGCGCTTCATCGATCGCCGGTCGCGCACCCACGACCAGATGGTGCAGGCCGCGCGCAGCGGCAAGCAGAATATCGCGGAGGGCAGCCGCACGTCGGCCACGTCGCAGTCCAGCGAGCTGAGGCTCACCAGCGTGGCTCGCGCGAGCCTCGAGGAACTGCTGCTCGACTACGAGGACTTTCTTCGCCAGCGCGGCCTGGAGCAATGGCCAAAGGATCATCCACAGGCCAGTGCGGTGCGCGCGATTTCCAGGCAGTCGAATCGGTCCTATCGGTCGTATCAGTCCTATGTCGAGCAGGTCACGCCTGAGGTCGCCGCTAACGCGCTGGTGTGCCTCATCCACCAAGCCAACTATCTTCTGGACCAGCAGATACGCCAGTTGGAAGCGCGTTTCGTCGCCGAGGGCGGTTTTCGCGAGCGGCTGCATCATGCCCGGCTGGCGGAGCGCGAATCCCGCCGCCACGAGCGGCCTGAATAGGACGGATAGGACAGATAGGACCGATAGGATGGGCAGAGCACTCAGCCGATCGGCGGGGGCAGGCGCAGGCTGCCGAGGGTGGCGCGGAGGTCGGGCAGTGTTGACTCTCGGCTCGGCGTGGGGCATGCTACAGACCCCACGGGTTTCCTTCTGGCCGAGCGTGTGAGGGATTACTATGCCTGATCCTGCAATCGTCGGCGCTTCCGCAGCAGCAGTTTCTGTGGGAGTACAATTGCTCAGGGCTCTCGAGTCAGGGAAGATGAAGCCGGCCGAACTGCGCGACTTGGCCTTCCAAGCACAGGCCCAGATCGCTGAACTCCAGCAGAGGCTGACAGATGCGCAGGAGAAACTCCTAGCTCTCCAGGAGACGAACGCCCAGCTGAGAGAGCAACTCAGCGAGAAGCAGCGCATCCAAGAGATCGGGAAGAACCTGGTCAACTCAGGCGGCTTCTTCTTCATGAGGGTTGGATCAGGCGAGAAGGCTGGGCCTGACGGGTACGAGCGTGTGCCATACTGCCCCAACTGCTACCGCAACGACGCTCGGATCATCAGGCTGATCAGGACAGGGGAATGTCCAGCGTGTAGGGCGGAGTTCGGGGGCTCTGACGTGGAGAAGGCGTGGTGTGCCCTAACCGGAGAAGAACCCGAGCGATGGGAGCCGCCACCCCCTGAATCAGGTTCTCTTACACAGTTCTGAGAGAAGAAGTCGATTCACCGCCCGATCTTCCCTTTACCTCATTCACGTCGCGATGGCGCTGGCCAGGCTGTTGGCGCTGCGGTGGTTGATGTAGTGCGAGCTGGCGCCCTTGAGTTGCCCCACCCATTCGCTGATGGTGAACGTGGGCGGCACGCTGACGGCGAGGTGCACGTGGTCGTCGGTGCCACCGATGGCGCGGCGGCACGGGATCTGGGGTGCCGTGCGAAGCTCGGCGTGACCGTAGAGAATGCTGAGTGACAGGGGAGGGTGGGCACCCGCGCGTGGTTTCGCGCTCTGCCCTCGTCCGTGGTTCTGTTCGGGAACGCGCCGCCTGTCTGCGCCAGACTCACGCTTGACCGCGGAGAGGAAGTGAGGTAGCATAAGGGTGCGACTGGCAGGGCTGCCTATGCGGCTCGTCGGGGCATGCCCCCGGCCGGTCGCCTTCTTCTTCGAAGGGGGCGCCGGACCACCCTCGGTCGCACCGGCCAGACCCGTCCGACAAGCCCGACTCTTCGCCCGCGCCCCTTTGCCCCAGGAGCCACCTCCCCTGTCGCTGACCGCTGAGCAAATCGCCATCGCCTGCGCCCGCGCCTGCGACGAGATGAAGGCCGAGGACATCGTGATTCTCGACCTGCGCGGCCTTACCCAGGTGACCGACTACTTCGTCCTCTGCACCGGCCTGGGCGACCGCCAGCTCAAGGCCACGGCGGAGAACGTGCGCGTCAGCCTGAAGGAACAGGGCGTCGAGAAGCTCGGCGCCGAAGGCGAGGCGGCCGGCGGCTGGGTGCTCATCGACTACGTGCACGTCGTCGTCCACGCCTTCAGCCAGGAGGCCCGCGACTTCTACCAGCTCGAGATGCTCTGGGGCGATGCGCCGAAGATCGAGTGGCAGACCGAGGCGGAGAGCGATTGATCCTCGGGGGGGCCTCAGCAGGCCGGAATAGGACATATAGGACCGATTGGACGGATAGGACGGACAGAAGACTCAAGCGACCGGCAAGGGGCGCGCCCTTTCTGTGTCCTATCGGTCGTATCGGTCCTATCTGTCCTATGCTTTTCTGCGCTTGACACGGGCGGCTCGGGCGCGAAAATGATAGGAGCGATCAAGCCCTTTCATTCGTGGGAGCAGGCCATGCCCGACCACACGCCGCCACCCAAGCCCATCCCTCCTCACGGCGGATACCGTGGCCTCAAGTCGTTCCAGATGGCGGAGATCGTCTACGACGCCACGGTGGCGTTTTGCTCGCGCTTCATTGATCGGCGCTCGCGCACGCACGACCAGATGGTGCAGGCCGCGCGCAGCGGAAAGCAGAACATCGCGGAGGGCAGCCGCACGTCGGCCACGTCGCAATCCAGCGAGCTGAGGCTCACCAGCGTGGCTCGGGCGAGCCTCGAGGAATTGCTGCTCGACTGCGAGGACTTCCTTCGCCAGCGGGGCCTGGAGCAGTGGCCCAAGGAGCATCCACAGGCCAGTGCAGTGCGGGCGATTGCCAGGCAGTCGAATCGGTCGTATCGGTCGTATCAGTCCTATGTCGAGCAGGGCACGCCTGAGGTCGCGGCCAACACGCTGGTGTGCCTCATCCACCAGGCCAACTATCTTCTGGACCAGAAGATACGCCAGTTGGAGGCGCGTTTCGTCGCCGAGGGCGGTTTTCGCGAGCGGCTGCATCGCGCGCGGGTGGGCGCGCGGCGGTCCCAGCGACCGGAGCGGCCAGAATAGGACCGATAGGACCGATGGGACGGATAAGACACTCACGCGAGCGCCTCGCGGTGGAGCAGCCCTCCAACATAGGCGCGCACAACCGACAGATTCAGGGCCGTTCACGGCCCTTGCCGCCGTGGCTCGGCACGGCGTGTAGCCCCGTCCTTGTAGGGCGGGGTGACGGGGCGCCACCACCCTACACTTGAGCCCGGTTTACCGGGCTTCCCCGTCTTCGGGCGGCTCGGCGCGTTCGAGGCGCGCGTGAGTGTCGCCGTGCTGGTGGCGATGGCCCCCGCCCTCGAAGGGCGGGGCTAGCGCACCGTGCCTGCGGCACGGTGGGAAGGCCCGTGAACGGGCCTGTCCTGACAACACGGCGGACGTGGCAGCCAGTGGATCCGCTGCTCACCCCTCGATCGGCGGGGGCAGGCGCAGGCTGCCGAGGTAGGCGCGGAGGTCGGGCAGGTGGGTGCGGCGCAGGGCAAGCTGCTCGTAGAGCAGGATGTAGAAGACGAGCAGGCTGTCCTCGCCTGCCTCGATGCAGGTGAGGGGCACGGGCGCGCCGCCGGGGAGCGGCTCGGGAAGGCTCGGCGGCCCGGCGAGGCCGGCGCCGCGGGTGATGACGCCGCGATCGAGCAGGCACGCGCAGTCGAGGGCGAAGGCGGCAGGGGTGTCGCGTTCGAGTTCGCGGAGCACCTTGAGCACGCGGCGGGGGTCCACGGAGTCGATGCTGAAGAGGGCGGTGAAGGCGGGCGGATTGGGCTCGATGGGGCGTTGGTGCATGGGCCGGGGCAGGGGACGGAAGATGGCCATGGGCCGCAGGGCTTTGGCCAGGCGCAGGTTGGCGATGGCGTCGACGACTTCGCCTCGGCGGAGCAGGGGCTTGACCTCGATGGCGGCCAGGACGCTTTCGGCCGGGACGACGACCGAGGTGTCGGCGTCGAGGAGCGCGGGGGAGTGGCTGGGGTAGATGAGGGCGTCGACCTGGCGGCTGGACTCGCCGCTGGAGTGGAGAATCTCGCCGCTGGCGATGGCGTAGGTGCCGGGCAGGATGCGGCGCAGGAAGGCGCGGAAGATGGCCTCGCGTCGGGCGCCTTTCTCGGCGGGATGGTGGCCGCCGCTCACGCTGTCGAGCTGGGCGCGCAGCTCGCGGCTGAGGGCGCGAAAGCGTTCGGGGAGGTCGAACTGCGGGGGCATCTGGCCGCCGGGCACGGGGCGCTTGCGGGCCGGTGGCGTCTTGGGCTGCGGGCGAGGGCTCGCGGTGGCTTCGGCACGGCAGCTCTGGTAGCAGGCGCGCAACTGCTCGAGGTCGTCGGAGGCGAGGCGGAAGGCCATGCGGCGCTTCTTGTTGTTCCACGCCAGGAGGTCGGCGGCGACGAGGACGGCGGCCACGTGGCTGACGAAAGGGGCCTCGGCGGGGGGCCACCCGAGCTGCTCGCAGGCGAAGCGGCCCAGGCCTTCGGGGGCCGTGCCGTCGCGGAGCTTGGCGGGCAGGCACTCGAGGAGCACCCACTCGCGGCCGGCCAGCCAGGCGAGGAGCGCATCGAGTTCGTCGCGGGAGACGAGGCGTCCCTTGGCGGCGTGGCTCTGGCCGGGCTTGGCCACGCAGCGGAGCAGCAGGTTGCCGAGGGGGTCGAGGCGCCACCAGAAGGCGGCGGCGCGGCTGCCGAGCGTGTGGTGTCGGACGAAGTCGCGGTCGGCAGTGGCCATGCCTCGCTCCTGGGTGGGTGTGGGCGCATTGTAGCGGGCGACGGGGGCGGCGCGCAATCGCAGTTGCCTTTGCTCGGGATTGCGCGTATGATCTTTGCTTGTGTGCTCTGGATGGATCCAGGGCTCGTTGGCCGCGATGTCTGTGCATAGGAGTGAGCGATGATGATGCGACGAGTTGGGGTGGCCGCGGCGATCGCTGCCGTGGCGTGTATGGGGCTGCTGGGATGCGGCGGCGGCGACCCGACCGTGCCGGATACGCCGGACGGCACGGTGACCGCGGTGGCGGCCGCGCTGGCCGACGGCAAGCCGCAGGTGCTCTGGACCGCGATGCCGGCCAGCTACCAGAAAGACGTGACGGGCCTGGTCCGCGACTTCGCCGGCAAGGTGGACGCGGACATCTACGACAAGGGCTGGGGCCTCGCCAAGAAGCTGGTGAAGGTGCTGAGCGAGAAGCGCAGCTTCATCCTGGGCAGTCCGGCCCTGGCCCAGGCGGGCATCGACAAGGCGAAGGCCGAGGCCCAGTATGACGCCATCGTGGGCGCCCTCGATGCCCTGGCGAGCAGCGAGGTGTCGAGCATCGCCGGCCTCAAGTCGGTGGACGTGGGCAGCTTCCTGCGCACCACGGGCGCGAAGCTCATGGCCGCGGCGTCGAAGGCTTCGGCGCTCACCAAGAAGGACGAGTACAACAAGGAATTCGTGGCCGACATGAAGGGCATGAAGGCCGAGGTGGAGTCCGTCGATGGCGATACGGCCAAGGTGAAGATCACCCACGCGGGCGCGAGCAAGCCGAAGACCGCGGAATTCGTCAAGGTCGAAGGCAGGTGGGTGCCCAAGGAGATGGCAGACGGCTGGGCCGAGGCCATGGCCGACGCGAAAAAGGGCCTGGCCAAGATGTCCGGCGAGGCCATGGCCAAGCAGAAGCCCCAGATCCTGGCCATGATGGGCGCCGCCGAGCCCATGCTCGACCTGCTTCTCAAGGCCGACAGCCAGGAGAAGTTCGACCAGGCCATCGGCCAGACCATGGGCATGGTGATGGGCGCTATGATGGGTGGCATGGAGCGGCCCACGCCGCCGACACGCCGTCCGATGCCGATGCCGGCCCCGTCGAAGGACGCGCCGGCCCCGAAGGCCCCGACCAAGTAGGCCCCGCTCGACCCATTGCGGACGAGACACGCGCGAGAGCCGTCGCCGCATGCCGCGGGGACGGCTCTCCGCATGCACGGCGCGGGGTGCTGTCCTTGCAGAGAACCGCCGGATCGCGATAATGGAGCGTCGGTACCTGAACCTCGCTGTCCGTTCGCCGGAGTGGTGCACGTGTTGGATCAAGACCTCATCAGCGGATTCCGAGCGGCCCTGGCCGAGGCCGTGGCCACGGCCTTCGGCGAGGCCGACCTGTCGGCCCTGGACATCCGCCTGGTGGAGACGCCCAACCCCGAGGTGGGCGACCTGGGCTTCGGCTGCTTCCCGCTGGCGAAGCTGCTGCGACGCTCGCCGAAGGACATCGCTGCCGCCCTCGCCGCCGCCATCGAGCTGCCCGCGCCGTTCCGCGAGGCCCGCGGCGTCGGCCCCTACCTGAATCTCTGGCTCGATCGCCCGGCCTTCCTCGCCGCCTTGTGCCGCGACGTGCTCGACGGCGAGCGTCCCTACGGCACGCGGCCGCCCGGCGAGCTGGGCCGCATCGTGCTCGAATTCTCCTCGCCCAACACCAACAAGCCCCAGCACCTCGGCCACATCCGCAACAACGTGCTCGGCATGGCCCTCGCCCGCCTCCTCGAGGCCGCGGGCCACGAGGTGGTGAAGGTGACCCTGGTGAACGACCGCGGCGTGCACATCTGCAAGAGCATGCTCGCCTACCAGCGGTGGGGCGACGGCGCCACGCCCGAGAGCACAGGCACCAAGGGCGACCACTTCGTGGGCGACTACTACGTGAAGTTCTGCCAGGAGGCCGCCGCCGACGAATCGCTTGAGGAGCAGGCCAAGGAGATGCTCCGGCGCTGGGAGCAAGGAGACGAGGAGGTCATGGCCCTGTGGCGAACGATGAACGGCTGGGTGGAGCGGGGCTTCGACGAGACCTACCGCCGCCTCGGCGTGGCCTTCGACCGCGTGTACCACGAGAGCGAGACCTACCGCTTCGGTCGCGACATCGCGCTCGCCGCCCTCGGCCAGGGCCACTGCCAGCGGCTGCCCGACGGCGCCGTCGAGATCGACCTCACCGCCGACGGCCTCGACAAGAAAATCCTCCTCCGCCGCGACGGCACCAGCGTCTACATGACCCAGGACCTCGGCACCGCCGTCCGCCGCTTCGAGGAGTGGCAGCCGGAGGCCATGTTCTACGTCGTCGGCAGCGAGCAGATTTACCACTTCAAGGTGCTCTTCCTCGTGCTCCAGCGGTTCGGATACGCCTGGGCCGAGCAGTGCCGCCACATCAGCTACGGCATGGTCCACCTGCCCGAAGGCAAGATGAAGAGCCGCGAGGGCAAGGTGGTGGACGCCGACGACCTGATGACCGAGGTCGAAGCCATCAGCGGCCAGGCCATCCGCGAAAAACACCCCGACATCTCCGCCGACGAGCTCGCCGCCCGCCAGCACGAGATCGCCCTCGGCGCCATCAAGTTCTTCCTCCTGAACGTGAATCTCGAGAAGGACATCACCTTCGACCCCGCCGCGTCGGTCTCCTTCGAGGGCGACACGGGGCCTTACATCCAATACGCCCACACCCGCATCTGCGGCATCCTCCGCAAGGCCGGGCCTGCGGCCGGCACAATCGCGTCCCAAACGCGGCGCCAGCCTCTGAGCCCACTCCCGCGCTGCAACGCGAACCCGCCGCACGCAGTGCCCGTGGCGGACTTCGCGCAACTTGGCAGCGACGACGAGGTGGCCCTCGGCCGCCTGCTCATGGAGTTTCCCAAGGTGGTGGCCGAGGCGGCGCGGACGCGCAACCCCGCCCGCATCGCCGGCCACGTGCTCGACGTGGCCCGCAGCTTCACCACCTTCTACCACGGCCACCCCGTGATCCAGGCCGCCAGCCCCGGGCTTGGCGCCGCGCGGCTCGCGCTCTGCCGCGCCACGGCCGCCGTCCTCAAGCAAGGCCTCGCACTCCTCGGCATCGAAGCCCCCGAGCAGATGTAGCACCACGGAAGGCAGAACCACTTGACCGACCACGCTCCCGATGCCGCCGCCCCACAGCCCACGCCCCCTCCCGAGCAGCCCGGCCCTGCGACCGGCAAGACTGCGACACAGACGCGGCAGCCACGTCCCGGGCCAACCGCCGCGCTCAACGCGAACCCGCCGCACGCAGTGCCTCGCTGGCACCTGCACCGCCGCATGTACGACTGGGTGCTCCACTGGGCCGACACCCGCTACGGCACCGTGGCCCTTGGCACCCTCGCCGTCTCCGAGGCCTCGTGGCTGCCGATCCCGGTGGACCCGCTCCTGATAGCGCTGGCGCTCGGCAAGCCGCGGCGGGCCTTCACCTACAGCTTCATCGCCTCCGTCTTCTCCGTCCTCGGCGGCATGCTCGGCTACCTCATCGGCTACGCCCTGTGGAACCCCGTGGGCGCGCCGGTCCTCGAACGCCTCCACTTCCTCACCCACGACGCGCAGGCCGTCGTGGTGCGCCAGGTGGGCAAGGAGGCCGTGGTCATCGACGTCGGCGAGGGCCGCGAGCGCTCCGTCCACCGCTACCTCCTGCACCGCGACGAGCCCGTGGCCGCGGCGCCCGTGGGCAGCGCCGAGTACGAGCGGCAGCAGGTGGAGGCGGCGCTTCGGCCCGGCCAGCGCGCCTACCTGATGACCGATCAGTACCACCTCGCGCGCGCCTGGTACGAGACGTACGGCCTTTGGGTCGTCTTCGTCGCCGCCTTCACGCCCGTGCCCTACATCGTCTTCTCCAGCGTCAGCGGGCTGGCGCAGCTCAGCCTGGTCGGCTTCGTCGCCGTATCCATCGTGGGCCGCTCGGCGCGGTTCTTTCTCGTCGGCGGATTGATCTTCTTCTTCGGCAGGCGGATACGCAACTTCGTCGAGCGCTACTTCAATCTGCTCAGCATCGTCTTTGCCGCGCTCGTCATCGGCCTCTTCTTCCTCCTCAAGCTGCTCACCCACTGAGCAGTCCCAAGTGTGACAGGCACACTTCCCGCTTGTCTCTGTGGGCGGCGTGTCCCCACGCCGCGTCTTGCCGCCGTGGTGGGAGGCGCAGCCTAGCGGTCGAGCGGGCGGAGGGGGTCCCAGTATCTGCGCTTCTCGAGCGACGCCTTGGTCTTGTAGTTGGCTTGGGTGCCGGCCCAAGGCGTGTCGTCGTTCATGTCCTTGGGATACATCTTCTTGGCGTGGCCGTCCACGAAGGCGATGATGCCGCCGCCGCCGTGGCGGGTGTCCACGCCCTCCTGGGCCGAGTTGGGCCACCACAGGGAGCTGCTCCAGACGCCGCCGGGCTTGCGCGGCGTGTCGCCGACGAGGGCGCACACGCTGGGCTGCTGCACCTCGATCTCGCTGCGCCAGAAGCGCGACCAGCGGCCGAGGTCCGTCAGGTTGGGCGGCGGCACGTCGGTGTGCCAGTAGAGGCCCAGCCAGTAGGCGTTGTAGCCGTAGCCCAGCAGGTGGGGATCGAAGTCCCACTCCCAGGCGGAGATAAGGGGGCAGCCGTAGACCTCCTCCACCTGGAG
>JADHXT010000041.1 GCA_016782825.1 Candidatus Brocadiia bacterium
CGAAGCGCTGGGTGCCGCCCTTGAGTGTCTCGCGCTCGGCCTGCTTCTCGGCGGTCTGTTCGTCGAGCGTGACGAGGGCGGCGGCCACCTGCTGGGCCGTGCCGACGGGCTCGGCAAGGCTTTTCTCAGCGGCGGGGCCGGCCTCGAAGATGGCGCGGCCGAAGTTCAGGTGGGCCGCTTCGATGGCCGTCTGGGCTGCCGCCACGGCTTCGTCGGCGGTGGCCTTCGCGGCTTCGGCAGCCTGGACGGCTTCGGTGAGTGTGGCCTTGCGTTCGGCCCAGGCATCCTTGGCGGCGCGGATTTCGGCGGTCTTGGCGTCGGCGGCCTTCTGTGCCTCGGCCTGCTGCTGGCGGGCCTGGTCGAGCTGCTGCTGGCCCGCGTCGCGTTCGGCCTCGTGCTTGTCGATGTCGGCCTGGATCTCGTCGGGCGAGCGGGTGGGCTTGGGCGGCGGCGCCGGCTGGCCTTCGGCCGGGGCGGGCGCGGCTTGGGCCTGCTGGGCTTTGCTGAGCTCGTTCTGCAGGCGGTCGATTTCTTTTTCGGCGGCGCTCACGCGGCGGCCGAGGTCGGTGACGGTGGCGCTGGCGGTGGTGAGGGCATCGGCGACGGGGCGGTATTCGGCTTCGCGCTCGCCGATGATGCCGGTGTGCTCCTTCTGCTCGGAGCCGAGGGCGTCGCGCGCGGTCTTGAACGCGGCCAACTTCTCGTCGAGGTCGGCCTGTGCCTGCGCGAGGGCCTGTCGGGCGGCCACCACGCCTTCGGCGGCGGGGATCTGTGTCTCGGCACCGGCGGTTTCGGCGGCGGCGCCCAGGGCCTGGAGTGCGACGTCGAGTTCCTTGCGGCGGTCGGCCTTGTCCTTCTCCAGGGTGCGGACGGTCATGGCCAGCGAGGCGGTGCGGCGGGCGGCGCGGAAGTCGTCGGGGATGCGCGTGAGGAAGGCCTTGACCTGAGTGGCGAGGGACGGCCCGGTGGCTGGGGTCACGATGGGGGTGCCGGCGGCCGGTGTGGGAGTCTCCCGGTCAGGAGCGTCGGCCGGGGGGGCCTGGGGCTCGGGCGCGTCGGTGGTTGCGGGGGCTTCGTCGGCCGGGGCCTCGTCGATGGCCTCGGGTTCTTGTTCGCTCGTCTCGGCGGCGGTTTCGGAGGCGTCCTTCGGCTGTTTCTTTTCGTCCATGATTCCAGCTCCCTGCGTGGTGATCGCGGGTGAGGCCCGCGCCGTGCGGTGGCCGGCGCGGCAAGGCCATGTATGGACTATAGCACATGGCAGCGAGGCACTGCAAGGCCGGCGACTGGCGCGCGCTCGCGCGTCACGGCGCGCGGGCTGCCGTTGATGGCGACGACGTTCACATAGGACTCCACCGCGGACACGCGGTGGTGCCCACACCGTCAATCTAGTCATCCTCGACAGAATCGAAGAGGTCTGGTGGACGTGGTGGGCCAAGGATCAAGTCTTCGCAGGAGAAGCGCATCAACGCTTTCAGCATCCGCTCCTGCATGTCGTGATCAGCCAGGGTAATGTGCCAACCGACGGCTGGCTCAAATTGGATCGCATCGGGAACCACGGGCTCCACGGCAGTCCTAACGGCCGTCATGAACACCCTGCAGAGCTTTTTCATGTGTCTTGTGGCATCGCGGTTTTCCCAGTGCTCGAACATGCCAAACATGGCGTCATTGAGCATTCGCTCTGGCCGCAAGAGCACATTTGAAGGTGGAATTGCGCGTCCTGTCGCGCAGACCACGCCCCCCAGGAAGCGCTCGTAGAGCTGTCGTTGGCAGAGCTTTCTTTCCGCTGGGGACTGCTCGTTGTCTGGATCGTATGGGATGAAGTAGAGCGGTCGAGGGCACGTATCCCTCTCGACAGTGAGGAACGTTGATGTTTGGTTCGGCAGGTTGAAGAAAGAGCGAGCTTCCTCGTCCGCGACAACCGAAATGGCCCTTGCGGAGGCGCGCAGGCCCATGATGCATGCGGTCCCCGGGGACAGCTTGGCGGTTGCCAACTCGCCGTCGAGTTGAGCCAGAGTCGGCAGGAAAACGTCTCGTTGGTCCTCGGGCATGACGTATGCAACAACCGAACGCGAGACGGCAGCATCGGAGAGGGCGAGTACTTCGGAGCAGCGTGGCCCACCAACGACGAGCAGGCTTCTTGCCTGTTCTGCCGTTGACGATCCAGGGCCGAACGACGAAGCTTTGCACTCCGTTACTGCGAACCGCCCGCGCTCGTCGGCCACGATGACGTCCGGTCTGACAGACGCTTTGAGGTCAACGCGTTTCTCTTGGGCACGGAGTTGTAGATCGGGTGGCGGGGCCAACGGTGGGGCGATGGCCCGGACTCGGAAGCCTCGGCTGTAGAGCAGGGGCTTGATCTCTGCCGCGGAAGGCAGGGGCTGTGTCATCCACAGTACCGCATTGAGCTGAAACAGCGGATCGCGGATTAGATCATCAGCTTCGCACGTCATAGGGGATGTCCTTCGCGGATTCCTGGACTATGTCCTCGTAGGGGCGCTCACCGATGTAGGCCTCGCAGCCAGGGTCGACGTACCGTTGTATGTTGGTGACCAATCGGTGTACGGTATTCCCGCATGTTTCTTTCGGGACAATCGCCGTACATCCTTTGGCCGTGATCTCCAGGAACAGTGGTCGCCAGAGATGGCGATCTACGCCATAGACGTGCACTTTCGTGGGACCGAGGCGGATGGGGTTGCCCCACAGCCGAAAGCGATTACCTTGAGCAGTGAAGGTGGAGCCGACCCAGCGGTCGAAAACCTCCTGGCTGAGCCCCGGTTCCTGGAAGCGAATTGAAACGGGGGCGCCCACAATCCGGTGGAACTGACCGGGTAGACCCATGGCCTCGGTGACGGAGTACCACGTGCTTTCCTCGGTTGACTCGAGGAGCTGCTGATAGATACGGACCACAAACAGTAAGTGAGCCCGATGGTCGCGGAAGCTCTCGCTTCGGTTGGTAACCCGTCCATTGTCGTAGAAATCATGGCCACCCCGTCCAACAGGCGACGGAAAACGCATCTGGCTGATAGCATGGAAAGGCGCGTAGAGATCGCGAAGTTCGCTCAGCCGCTCGTCAATAATGCCCACCCGGTCCACCACGCCGAGGCGCGTCTCTCTTCGCTCACGAATCTCCGCTACCTTCTCGTCGACGGACTCAACGGGCTCATCACCATCATCCGGCCGGTCCGAGGAATCTGGCATCAGGTCAATGTCGTACAGCCTCTCGTGCGTGAAGACAAGCTTTGTGAAGCGATGGCCCTCGCTCAGCCTGACCATCAGGCGCCACAGCACGCTAAAGGTCTGGCCACTCAGCCAGACGTGGTCCAGCTCAGGGCTCTGCCTGATGACGCGATTGACCCAAGGGCACACGTCCTTCGCATCCAGCGTGCTGTAGAGCGCCAGAATGCGCGAACTGAGTCGCTCCATGAAGCCGATCTCCGTGCCATCTGCACCCCGCAATAGGAGCAACCCATCTTCCCTTGGACGGGCGTCCACCCCCCTGCGCGCGAAGACATCGCACAGGGCGTCATCCGGGCAATCCCTTCGACCGTCAAGCAACTCGATAAGATGGCTCTTGACCAAGCCTTTCTTGAGCTTGTGCCCGCCTAGTTCCTCGATTCGATCCGCAGAGTAGCCATCGAAGAATCTGACCATCTCGTCGCGGCCATGTATGTGTTCAAGGACTGGCACATCCATATTGCTCACCACCCTTCGCTCGTGAGATGGCACACCAGCTTCTGCCTTGGCTTAGTATAGCGCGCTCTTCCCCGAAGTTCTACTTCTTGGGCTCGACCTTCACGCCGCGGATCACGATGTCGTCGTAGCTGCCTTCGTCGTCGAAGGAGCCCACGCCGATGCGGCCCCAGGCGAAGTGCGGGTCTTCGGCGGCCATGATGGGGGTCTTCATGTCGTCGAAGTACACTTTGATGGTGCCGGCGGCGGTGTCGCGCTCGAGCTTCACGGCGTGCCAGCCGTCGCCCCACACGAGCCCCTTCGTGCGGGTGACCTTGCCACCGATGTCCTTGCCGATGTCGGGGATGAGGGTCTTGCGGGGCTTGCCGTTGACGAGGAACACGCTGTGGGCGTTGGCGTCGGCCTTGAGGGCCATGTGCACGTAGTAGAAGTGGCTGGCGTCCTGGTGGCCGAAGAAGAGGCACAGGTCGCGGTGGCCGTAGTCCTTCGTGAGCGACTGCATTTTGAGGGTGAGCACGAAGTCGCTCACCACCAGATCCTTGATGAGGGCGTAGTTGTGGGGCGAGCGCACCTTGGGGCGGTAGGAGGAGTCCTTGAACATGGAGAGTGCTTTGTTGCCGTCCTGGTCGATGATCTTCCAGGCCTTGGGGTCCATGGGCTCCCACTGGGCCAGCGGGTCGTCGCCCTGGAAGTCGGCCTGGAACACGATAGGCATCTCGGTGTCGCGGGCGGGCGCCGCGCCGGCGCAGGCCAACGTCCCGGTCACCAGCGTCACGCACAGAAACAGCACGAGCTTCATGGCTTCCACTCCGTAAGGGGTTGCGTTGTCGAACACGTCAGGGCGCTGATTGTGACGCGCGGCGGCGGATGTGTCAAGCGGCAAGGGGCCACCACCAGGGGCAGGGAAGACACAGAACGCTCTTTCCTGCTAAACCCTGGCCGGCGCCGTGCCGATACTCCTGCCGGACAGGCCGTCCTTCCGTTCGGCGGCCGGCAGTTGACGGGACCGACCCCCTGTGACGAAAGGAACCGCGAATGGGCAACACCCCTGCCACACACAAGCTCCTGAGCACAGGCGACGTGGCTCGCCTGAGCGGCTTCTCGCCGTCGGCGGTGCTCCAGTGGATCCACTCGCGCAAGCTCCGCTCCTACTCCTCGCCGGGGGGGCAGCACCGTGTAGAGCCCGGCGATCTGCTGGACTTCCTCCAGGCGCACGGCATGCGCGTGCCGACCGAGTTGCTCCCGGAATCGACGCGGCGCGTGCTCGTCGTGGAAGACGACCGCGCGGTGCGCGACGTGCTGGCGCGGATTCTCAACGTGAGCGGCCTCGCCCTCGACGTGGACACGGCCGACGGCGGCGTGGAGGGCTGTGCAAAGGTGCCCGTCTTCAAGCCCCACCTGGTGGTGCTCGACCTGGAGATCGCCGGCTTCGACCCCGTGGAGCTGTGCCGCTGGGTGCGCGATTCGGCCGAGCTGGCCGACACGCGGATAATGCTGCTCGCCAGCGACCCGAACGACGAGACCCTGCGCCTCGCCATGATGGCCGGCGCCGATGAGTGGCTGATCAAACCTGTGCGCGTCATGCCCTTCCTCACCTTGGTCACCCGGCTGCTGGACATGGATGGCCCGAGCAGCCGCTCCCCCGTGGCCCCGGCCGGCGCGCTCGAGCACGTGGGTGCATTGCAGGGATAGTCCATCATGCCTTCCCGCGCCACTGCGGAACCACTGCCCTCGTCTGCCGCCTCGGCGGCGCCGGCCCACGGCGTGCCCCGAGAGGTGTTCGAGCAGTACATCGACGAAGCCCTCGAGCACCTTCGCGCGGCCGAAGCCGCGCTGCTCGACCTCGAGACGTGCCCCGACGACACCGAGTCGGTGAACACCATTTTCCGCGCCTTCCACGCCATCAAGGGCACCTCGGGCTTCCTGGGCTTCGACGCCGTGCACGCTCTGGCCCACCGGGCCGAGAACCTGCTCGAGCAGGCACGCAGCGGCAGCATCGAGCTGGCCCACGGCTACGCCGACCTCGCCCTCGAGAGCTGCGACGCGCTCCGCGAGATGCTCAGCGGCCTCCAGGGGGGCGGCACGCCGCACGCCGATTCGTGCGGCACGCGCGGCCTTCTCGGCTGCCTGGCGCGCCCCGAAGCCCCCAGGGCCGACGGCGCGGCGGAGCCCATCCCCGGGTTGCCTCGCCTCGGCGACCTCCTGGTCGCCACCGGCACCGTACGGCGCGATGCCGTGGAGGAGGCCGCCGGCCACAGGGGCCAAGCACCGTTGGGCCAGACGCTGGTCAGCCGCGGCGCGGCCCCCCTCACCGATGTGGCCCTGGCCCTCCGCGCGCAGCGGCAGATCGCCACCGCGCTGGCGTCCGACCGCGGCGGCGAGGGGGCGTCCGTGCGGGTGAGCGCCGAGCAGCTCGACGCACTGGCCGGGCTTGTGGACGAGCTGGTGGCCACGTGTGACTCCCTGGCTGACGACCCGCGCATCGTGCACCACTCGGCCCCCCGCCTGGCCGCGGACGTGGGGCGGGCCAGCGGGCTCGTGCGCGACGTGCAAGAGCGCGTCACCGCGCTGCGCCTGGTGCCGCTGCGGCCCCTCTTCGAGCACATGAGCCAGTTGGCGGCCGGCCTGGCCCGGCGCGCGGGCAAGAACGTGCGGCTCATCCACCGGGGCGACGACATGCAGATCGACCGCTTCCTGGCCGACGCCCTCAACGAGCCGACCGTGCACCTGCTGCGCAACGCCGTGGCCCACGGCATCGAATCGGCCGAGGAACGCCGCGCGGCCGGCAAGGCGCCCGTGGGCACCATCCGCCTGGCCGCGGGCCATGAGGCCGGCGGGCTGGCCATCCAGATCGCCGACGACGGGCGCGGCCTCGACCGCGAAGGCATCGCCGCACGCGGGGCAGCGCGGGGCTGGGCCGCCGCCAGCGGCCCGCTGTCCGACGACGAGCTGCTCGACCTCATCTGCCGACCCGGCCTCTCCACCGTGGACGTGGTGACCGACCTGTCCGGCCGGGGCGTGGGGATGGACGTGGTGCGCGCCTGCGTGGCGCGCCTGCACGGCTCGCTCCACGTGGCGTCGGAGCCCGGCCGCGGCACCACCTTCACCCTCCACGTCCCGCTCGCCACGGCCATCGGCGACACCCCGCTCCTCCGCGTCGGCCACTCCCGCACGTTCCGACAACTGAACAGCGAATGCACAGGGAGCTGACTATGCCGTTTGTGAACGACGTGTGCCTTGCCGACGACGGCCCCGACCGTTGGGGCGAACGCTGCCGACGGGCCGAGCTGCCGGAGGCCGCACGGGACGACCTCCCTGTGGCCGGGTGCGGCGAGCCGTTGTCCGACGACCTCGCGTCGGCCATCGCCCCCCGCCGGCTGTTCGACCGGCTCATCGCCGACTTACGCAAGACCCACCTCAACTGAGCCTCATGTTCCGGGCGGCGAGGCCCAACAGCAAGGGCGGCGCGTGTGTCGCGCCGCCCTTGGGGCATGGGTGGGGATGGGCGGCGGGCGTCAGGCCAGGCCGCGCATGCGGTGGATGGCCTCGCCGGCGGGCACCATGGGAAAGACGTTTTCCTCGGGGTTGATGCGGAAGTCGAGCATCACGGGGCCGTCGTAGGCGAGGGCCTCGTCGAGGGCCGGCCGCACCTGGTCGGCGTGCTCCACGCGGATGCCCTTGGCGCCGTAGGCCTCGGCGAGCTTCACGAAGTCGGGGTTGCCTTCGGCGAGGCGGGTGCAGGCGTAGCGGCGGTTGAAGAACATCTCCTGCCACTGGCGCACCATGCCGAGGAAGCCGTTGTTGAGGATGGCCACCTTGACGGGGAGCTTCTGCTGCACGGCGGTGGACAGCTCCTGGATGTTCATCTGGATGGAGCCGTCGCCGGCGATGTCGAACACCACGCGGTCGGGGCAGGCCACCTGGGCGCCGATGGCGGCGGGGAAGCCGTAGCCCATGGTGCCGAGGCCGCCGGAGGTGAGGAACGAGCGGGGGCGGGTGTAGGTGTACCACTGGGCGGCCCACATCTGGTTCTGGCCCACTTCGGTGGTGATGATGGCCTCGCCTTTCGTCACCGCGTGAATCTGCTCGATGACGAACTGGGGCTTGAGGGTGCCGTCGGTCTGGTCGTAGGCGAGAGGGTGCTTGGCCTTCCAGTCGTCGAGGGCGGCGTGCCATCCGGCGCGCTCGGCGGGCTGCACGAGCGGCACGAGCTCGCGGAGGATGCGGCGGGCGTCGCCCACCACGGGGATGTCCACGGGCACGTTCTTGGCGATGGAGGAGGGGTCGATATCGATATGGACGATGCATTCGCGCTGGGGGGCAAACTCGTCGAGCTTGCCGGTGATGCGGTCGTCGAAGCGGGCGCCGATGGCGACGATGCAGTCGGCGTGCTGCATGGCGAAGTTGGCATACGCCGTGCCGTGCATGCCGAGCATGCCGAGGGCGAGGGGGTGGTCTTCGGGGAAGGCTCCCAGGCCCATGAGGGTGGTGGTGACGGGGAGGCCGCCGGCTTCGGCGAGCTGGCGCAGCTCGGCGCTGGCCTCGGCGATGATCACGCCGCCGCCCACGTAGAGCAGCGGGCGCTGGGCGCGATTGATGGCCTCGGCGGCGAGGCGGATCTGGCGCACGTTGCCCTGCACGTTGGGCTTGTAGCCGGGGAGGTCCACCTCGTCGGGGAGGGGCAGGTCGGTGGTGGCGGTGCTCACGTCTTGGGGCAGGTCGACCAGCACGGGGCCGGGCCGGCCCGTGCGGGCGATGTGGAAGGCGGCGCGGATGGTGTGGCCGAGGTCCTCGATGCGCTTGACGAGAAAGTTGTGCTTGGTGATGGGCCGGGTGATGCCGGTGATATCGGCTTCCTGGAAGGCGTCGTTGCCGATGAGGTTGGTGCGCACCTGGCCGGTGAAGGCCACCACGGGCACGGAGTCGAAGTTGGCCGTGGCGATGGCGGTGGCCAGGTTGGTGGCGCCGGGGCCCGACGTGGCGATGCATACGCCCACGTCGCCGCTGGCGCGGGCATAGCCGTCGGCCATGTGGCCGGCGCCCTGCTCGTGGCGGGTGAGGATCACGTGGAGCGGCGAGTCGTACAGCGCGTCGAAGATGGGGATGACCACCCCACCCGGGATGCCGAAGATATGCTTGACGCCTTCGGCGACCAATGCGTCGACGAAAAGCTGTGCACCTGTCTTGCTCAAGGGAGAATACCCTCTCCGAAGTTGCGGCGGTCTGGCTTGTCCTCCGCCGGGTCGGGCTCGGGCTCCGACGGCGGCGGATCCTGGGGCGGCTCGATGGGCTCGACAGGCTCGGCGGGCGGCGCCGGGGGGGGCTCGGGCTCTCCGGCGTCGTCGTCGGTGTCGAGCAGGTCGGTGTGTCGCGGCTGGTAGCCGGGCTCGTCGGCCCGCTGTGCCTCTTCTTCGTAGGCGGCGATGACCTGGAGCTGGAGCTCCTCGCGGAAGGCGGTGTGGATGGGGTGGGCCACGTCGGCGTGGAGCTTGGCGCGGCCCTCGCCGTCGCGTTCGGCGCGGTCGGGGGCCAGGGCGTGGCCGCATTCGTTGCAGAAGCGCGCGCGCAGGTGGTTCTTGGCTCGGCAGGCGGGGCACAGGTCGGCCAGCTTGCGGCTGGGCATGGCGACGAAGAGGCCACGGTTGCCACGGATGATCTTGAGGTCGCGGACGACGAAGCAGTCGTCGAAGGTCACGCTACAGTAGGCGCACAGCTTCTCGTCGCGGTCTTCCACCAGCTTGACGCGAATCTCGGTGACCTCCATCGCGGTCCTCCTCCCGCCCATTGGGCGGGCGCTCGACGGGCGTTTCCCCACGCGGCTGCGGATCAGCCGCGCGTGATGCGCACGCCGTGGTCGATGCTCCGTACGACACACACAGGCCCGGCCCTGAGGGTGGCGGCGCTCTCCCGCGCGCGGGTCGCGTCGTCGGGCCGGCAGAGGCCGAAGATCGCCGAGCCGCTGCCGGTCATGAGCGCGCCAGCAAGCAGGGGGCTGGCGGCCAGTTGTGCCTTCACCTCGGCGAGGGACGGCTCCAGGCGGAATGCAGGAGGCTCGAGCCGATTGAACAGGCATCGGCCCAGGGCGTCGAGGGAGCCCTCGCCCAAGGCGCGGCGCATCATCGTACTATTTATCTCTATAGCTGTCAAGGGAAACCGAAGCTCCCGATACGCTGCCGCCGTGGACACCCCGACGGGCGGACAGAGCAACACGGCGTGGAAGCCGGCGCGGACGGCGAGGGGCTCCACCCGCTCGCCACGCCCCGTGCAGTGGGCGGCGCCGCCCGTGAGAAAGAAGGCCACGTCGGAACCCACGGCGGCCGCCACGTCGGCAAGCTCTGCCGACGAAAGGCCGAGGCGCCACGCGCGCGCGAGGCCGGCGATGGCCCCGGCCGCGTCGCTGCTGCCGCCGCCGAGGCCCGCTTCGGACGGAATGCGCTTGACGAGCCGCAGATGGGCGCCGCCGCGGCAGCCGGCACGCTCGCGCAGGGCCTGGGCGGCGCGGATCACGAGGTTGCGCCCGTCGGTGGGCAGGCTGGGGTCGGAGCATTCGAGGGTGAGTGCGGGGCCGGGGCGGGGCTCGATGTGCAGGTCGTCGTAGAGGTCGATGGCCTGCATCACGGTATCGAGGTCGTGGTAGCCGTCGGGCCGGCGGCGCACCACCTCCAGAAAGAGGTTCAGCTTGGCCGGGCAGCGCACGATGAGTTCTGCGTCCATGGTGTTCACGCCTCGGTTGCGTCCATCCACTGGCCCGGCCACGTGCCATTATAGGCCAGGGATCGCCGTGCGGCAACACATGTCGTGTCAGGAGAGGGGCTACTCCGCCCGCTTCGGTGCGTAGCGTGAGGCGTGGAGGCAGATGCGGTCTTGCGCGATGCGGCACGCAGTGAGGCCGCCGCGGAAGCCATTCACCAGCACCGAGAAGGCCAGCAGCCGCCCGCCGAGGGTCTCCACGTAGCCCGAGAGCGCCGACACGCCGTTGATGTAGCCCGTCTTGGCAGCCAGGCGCCCCTGGAGCGGCAGGAGCAGGCTGCGGCGGCGCAGGGTGCCCGTCTGGCCGGGCTGGGCGAGGGAGTGCCAGTAGAGGGAGCCGGTGCGGCGGCAGTTCATGTAGGCGAGCAGCGCGGTGATCTGCCGGGGCGTGAAGCGGTTGTTGCGCCCCAGCCCCGAGCCGTCGGCGTAGGCAAACACGCCCCGCACGCCGGCCTCGCGGAGAAACGCCGCGACCGCGGCGGCGCCGGCGATGAAGCTGCCCTTGCCCTGCTTCTCGCGGCCCAGGGTCTTGAGCATCTGCTCGGCGTAGAAGTTCTGGCTGTTCGTGTTGGCCACGGCCACGCTGTCGGCCAGGGAGGAAGTGGTGGTGACGATCTCGTGGTATTCGTCGGGGCGGAAGCGGTAGTCGGTGGGGCGGAGCCGCACGAGGCCGGCCACTTTAATGCCCTTGGCCTGGAGCACCTCGCGGAAGACGGTGGCCGTGTAGCGTGCGGGGTCGTGGATGGTGATGGAGCTGCGTTGCGGCCCACGGCGGTGGTGGATGGTGCCGCTCACGTTGATCTGGTTCCTGCCCCTCAGGCGATGGATGATCACGCGGTTGCCGCTGCGGCTGGTGCGGCAGGTGTTGGCCACGCGCACGTAGCTGGTGGCGGGATCGGTGGTCACGATGGCGAGATTGCCGCTCTTGCTGCTGGGGCGGACGATGATGTCCACGCAACTGTCGTTGAGCGACAGGGCGCACACCCCGGCGCGGTACCAGGCGGTGTAGGGCTCGGGCCAGTCGGGGTGGGTGTATTGGCGGTCGAAATAGCTGTCGTCGGCCACGATGTCGCCGCGCACGGTCTTGATGCCGGCCGCGGCCACGGCCTTGGCCCACCCTTCGAGCACGGCGGTGGTCTTGCCGTCGTGGAAGCGGCCCGAAATGTTCGGGTCGCCGCGGCCGATCACCAGCAGGTCGCCTTTCAGCGTGCCATCGCCCTGCATCTTGCCCACGGCGGCCACGGAAGTGCGGAACTGGAAGTCGGCCCCCAGCAGCTCCAGTGCCGCGGCGGTGGTCACGAGTTTGTTGTTCGAGGCCACGGCGAGCAGGCGGTCGGCGTTGTGGGCGAACACCATTTCGCGGCTCACCAAGTCGAACAGCGCCACGCCCACGTCGGCGCCGCGCAGCCCCTTGCCCGCCAACTCCTGCTGCATGAGGGCGGTCAACTGCTTCTTGTCGAGCGTGGGCGAGGGGGCCGCTTTGGGCGCCGCGCCGCCCGCGAGGGCGCACGCCGCAAGCAGACTCAGCGCGGCGCCGAGAACCAGTCGCGAGTGGCGGAGTGGTGGGCGCGTCATCATCTGCCCCGGCGCCCTACTTGGCCTTCAGGCGCTGGAGCCCTTCCTTGGCATGCTTTTCCCACTCGGTGCCGGGGAACTTGTCGACGAGCTGCTGGAACACCTCGCCGGCCTTGTCGGCTTGGTCGAGCTCCTCGTGGGAGCGGGCGACCCAGTACCACGACGCCGGGGCGAGAGGGCTCTTGGGGTTCTTCTCGGCGAGGGTGCGGAAGCCCACGATGGCCTGGTTGTAGCGGCCCTTGCGAAAGTGGGTGCGGGCCGTCCCGAAGTTCTTCACGATGGGCAGCTTGGGCTTCAGCCAGTCGCCCGGCCGCCACCAGCGGGTCTTGCGCTTGTAGTCGGGCAGGTTGGGCAAGGGCGCGGTCACGTGCGAGAGGTCTTCCTGGCCGAAGGCGGCCCAGCGGGAGCTCTTGTAGTCCTGGATGAGCAGCTTGTAGGTGGCCTCGGCCTTCTTGGCCTGGCCGGCGTGGAACTGCGAGCGCGCCAGGTGGTAGAGCGCGGCCGGCTCGAGGGGCGTCTTGGCGTTTTTCTGGAGCCACGCATCGAAGGCCTTGACGGCCGCGTCGTGCTTGCCCTGGGTGTAGAGCTTCTTCGCCGCGTCGTACTCGCTCGCCGCCGTCACCTTCCTGGCCGGCCACAGCCGGGGCATGCTCGGCATCTTGACCTTCGGCATATGCTGGCAGCCGGTGAAGCTCACCAGCACGGTGGCCAGCACCGCGGCCACGCCACGGACGGTTGCTCGCTGGAACATGCACGCGCTCCTCGGAAGGTAGATGGATGGTTTGCAGCACCGGCCGGCAGAGTAGCACAAGCCCCCCGGCAAGTCAAACTGCCCGCCGTGCCGCGGTCACGGCGTCCTTTTGCCCTTGCTGCCGCTCTGCTTCTCCAGCGCCCGCAGCAGGTCGCCCCGTCGCTTGTGCCACGCCGCCGAGTCGATGCCTAGCCGATCGGTGATCGGCACCTCCCAGATGCGCCGCGCCGTGCCGCCGCCCGTTGCCTCGGCGATGCGGGCAAACTCGCCGTCCAACTCCACGTTGCGCGCCGTGAGGAGGATGGCCTGGATGCCCCGCTCCCCGAGGTCCCACCTCACGCGGGCACGGGTGTGCCCGTCCACGATGTACGACAGGCCCAGCCGGCCGCGGTAGACCAGGATCGGCTCGTCGGTGCGGTAGCCGTCGTGGAGCACCAGCTCGTATTTCACCCGCTCGATTTCGCTCTGGGTGGTCACCAGCGGGCGCAGCTCCACCTCGCACTCCTGCTGCGCCAGCCGAATGCCGTACTTCTCCTCCGCGTAGTCGATCCACACGCGGTGGGAGAGCTCGGAGTGTTCCCCTGCCGGCTTGTTGCTCTGCTTTCCCGCTGATCGCCCTTTGGGACCCATCGCTCCTCCTCTGATCATCAGGATAGCTGCGCCGTCGCCAGAAAGCAAAGGGTTTCTATGTGTGCAGACAGACCGAATGGCGTTGAAACAGGCAGCAGATCAGTGTAGACTTGCTCCCGCCAGCTTCCATGTTCCGGGGACACCCATCAGGAGAAGGCCATGGCACGGGGTGAGATCGACGTCTGCAACGTTACTGCTTACCGCAAAGGGCGTGGGCAGTCCGAATGCGAATTGATCATCGCTTATTTCAATAAGTCATATAGCAAGGAGGTGGTTCTGCGCACAGTCGATGCAGATGGCATCGCTCCCATAGTCGCGGTGCTCACACCAGAGCAGGCCCGTGTGATCGCCAGTGGCCTTCTCAGCGCTGCGGCGAGGGTGGAGAAGAGGTGAAATCTAATGCGTAGGCAAGGAGTGACTTCGAGGCCCCGCCCCCGCAAGCCCTTCGCCGGCCTCGACCGCATCATTTGTGGCGACGTGCTCGACGTGCTGGCCGCCGTCCCACGCCAGTCCGTCCATCTCATCATCACCTCGCCGCCCTACAACCTGGATAAGGACTACGAGGAGCACTCCGACGACCTCGAGGACCGCGCGTACCTGGCCTGGATGAAGAAAGTGTGGCGCGCCGCCATCAAGACCCTCGTGCCCGGCGGGCGGCTGTGCATCAACATCGGCGAGAACAAGCGGCAGTATATCTCCAACCCCACCTACAGCGCCTTCATCCAGCAGCTCGTGTCGCTCAAGATGCTCTATCGCGGCACCATCATCTGGAACAAGCATTCCGCCGCCAAGCACTGCGCCTGGGGCTCGTGGAAGAGCCCGTCCAACCCCCACCTCGTGCCCCGCCACGAATACATCCTCGCCTTCTCGAAGGGACAGTGGAAGCTCGACGGCGACAAGGCCGACAGCGATATCAGCGACAAGGAGTTCATGAGCTGCACCCGCAGCGTGTGGGTCTTCGGCACGGAGAGCAAGAAGCGGGTGGGCCACCCGGCGCCCTTCCCCGAGACGCTGCCCGAGCGGCTCATCAAGTTCTACAGCTACCGCGGGCACACGGTGCTCGATCCCTTCGGCGGCAGCGGCACGGTGGCGGTGGTGGCGGCGCGGCTGGGCCGCCACTTCATCCACGGCGACAATTCCCCCCAATACTGCGAGCTGGCCCGCAAGCGCCTGACCGAGGCCCACGGCCTCTTCCTCGACCCGCGCATCATTCCTGTGGAAGAGCTGTAGGGG
>JADHXT010000042.1 GCA_016782825.1 Candidatus Brocadiia bacterium
CCTGTTCGATTTCTGGGTGGGAGCCAAGCAGCGCGGCCACCCAGCGTGGGCAGCCCTGCTCGAGCAACTGGCCGACGCCGTGCGCGATGGGCCGGAAACCAGCGTGCTGGGCGGGAACAGGGACTACCTGCTCGACGCCGCGTCGCTCGCCGACTACGGACTGAGAAGCCTGGGCCGCGAGCACACGTTCACGGCCGACGGCACTCGGTTTGCCCTCGTGCACGGCGACCGCTACTACCCCGACTCGATCCGTTCCAGGCTTTTCCTTCGAGCGATCCAGAGCCGGCCCGCATGCACCCTGGCGCGCCGGGTGCCACTGTGGTTCAGCATGGGCGTGGCGGGGGCCATGCGCCAGTGGCGGAGGTGGGTGTCGCGGCAGTGGGATGCGGCCACAGCCACGCGCTACGAGGCCAAGCGGTTTGCCGCGCTGTTTGATGCCGGAGCCCAGGTGGTGGTGTGTGGCCACAACCATTGGGCTCGCGACTATACAGAGGAGCTGGCCCGTCCGGGCTGCCGCCTGCTGGCGCTCGGAGAGTGGGCGGAGGAGCCGTCGTACCTGGAATACGAGGGGGGGGCGTTTCGTCTTGTGGATCCGCACCTGTCGGGCTGAGGTCGCGGTGCGGCGCGGGTGGCTGACGGATGGGGGCACTTGCGCTGCGTCGCGGGGCGGGGTATGCTTCACCTAGGGGATGCGAAGGTCGTGGATGGGAGCGGATGAGTGGAACGCAAGGAACTACTCGCTGTCTTGATCCTGGCTGCCCTGGTGGGCCTGGTGGCCGTGCTGCGCATCGTGCAGGTGCCCTCGGGACTCGAGCGCAGGCCGAGGCGTCCGACAAGCAGGGCAGGCAACGGGGCGGGTGGCAAGAAGGCCGAGGCCGATACCGAGCCCTCGCGTCTCCGACTGCTGTGGCCACATCCGCGCGAGAAGTACGTGCCGCGGGCCCCCGAGGCACGGGCGTGGTTCGACGCGGCTGAGCAGGTGATGGCGGAGGCCTGCGTGGAGGCCACGGAGGCCGAGCACAAGCGCACGTTGTTCATGGCGGCCATGCCGATCTACCAACGCTTCATCGAACGCTACGGGGCGGAGCGTACGGTGGAGGTGGCGCGGTTCCGCATCGCGCAGTGCCTCACGCTCTCCAACCGCTACGCGGAGGCCGCAGAGGCATACGACAGCTTCCTGGCGGAGCACCCCCAGTCGCCATTGCGGGCCATGGCCCTTCTGTGGTCGGGCGACAGCCACGCGAACGCAGGCAACCAGCCGATGGCGCGGGCGCGATTCGCCGCCGTGATCGAGTCGGGGCCTGACTTCCTGGCGGCGGACGCCCGGCGGCGGCTGGCGCAGATGGAAGAGGGAGAGAAGAAGCCGGCCCCGTCGGGCGTGCGGGGCGAGCCGTAGCCGCTGCGCAGGGGAGCCGACGAGCGGCGCCGCCTATCCTTCCTGTTTGACGGGTTCCTCGCGTGGTGGCACGGGCGGGCGCTCGGGGGCCTCGGGCCGCGGGGGGGCGGGCCCTTCGCGCGGCGGGCCGAGCGGAGCGCGCGCCGCGTCCGGCGCCGGGCGGTCCTTACGACGAGCCAGGCCGTCGCGGATGGCTTCCCAGTCGGGCTGGCCGGTGATGCGAGCCCCGTGAATGACGGTGGTGGTGCCGTCGAGAGTGATGAAGGACACTTGCCACAGGCGGTCGGGTGGGATGGGCTCTTCGTCCTTGGCAGAGATGATGCGGCGCTTGTCCACCCACACGACGAAGGCGTTGCCCACCTTGCGCAGCACGATGTGTCGGGTGGGTGCCTTGCTGGGCGTGAGCTGGGCATGGGCGAGCGAGCCCCCCCGACTGCGGAGATACACGGAGCCGCGGCGTGTGTCGGTGAACCGCAGCTCGTAGGTGTCGCCCTCGACGCCACGACGGTCGGCGGGGCCGGACAGCACGATGCTGAGCCGCCCGCCGATGGCCACCTCGGTTTCCACCTGGATCTCGTGCATGCTGTAAGGGCCTGTGGAGAAGGCGCCGCCCGTGCAGCCTACCTTGCCCTTGCGCCAGGCCCAGTGGTCGCCGAGCCAGTCGGCCAGTTGCTCGGGGGAACTGAAGTCGTACGTCACCTCGGCCTTGGTGCCCGACACGCGCACGCGGCCGTGGCGCAGGTGAGCCAGCGGCGCGCGGCCATTGCCGGGACGGCCCAGGTCGATCGTCTTGCGGAAGTATGCCGAGCGGGCGTCGGCGCGGATACGGAAGGTGTCGGCATCGTAGAAGTACGGCACGCGCCAGATCCCGACGGGATGCCCTCGCCCGTTCCAGGTTTCGGCGGGAGGAGGGGTGGTGTAGACCCAACTGCGATCCGTGCGAATGGGAGTCGGGCGGCCTTCGACGCGGACGATGGCATCGAGCCATCCTGCCTCGTCGGGCAGGTCGTATGTGTGGACGCCGAGGACGTCGCCGTGGCGGAGGGTGAGGGAATACGCGGCGCCGCGCGGGGCATACGACGCCGCGCAGCCGATCAGGCGGCCATTGTGGTACAGACGGTACGCGTTGCGGCAGGCCACCTCGATGGTGGCGCGCGCCGGCTGGCCATACTTGGCGGTGAGGCGTTTCTGGCGAGTCTCTTCTTCGGCCGCGAGGTCCGCGGGCGGCTGGGAGAGACGGAGCTGCTTGCGGAAGTAGACGTGGCGACCACGGCCCCAGATCCAGTAGCCGTCGAGGTCTTGGCCCGCGTCCGCATAGCCCGGCCGGGCATGGGGCGAGTAGACCGGCGTGGCCGGCTGCCAGAGTCCTTCGGGCTTGGCGCTCGTGTTCCAGCCGTCGGGGGCTTCCTCACACCATCGCCACGTGGGGTCTGTGGCCACGACGTGCTGTCCGCCATCGACGGAGAGAAAGGCGTAGAAGCCCGGATGGGCGGCGGCGCTCTCGATCTGGACGGCCAACAGGTCGTTGGGGCTGACCTTGAGCGAATAGGTGTCGAATTGGCCTCGGCGGTAGAGGCCTTCGGCAAAGAGCTTGCCGTTGAGGTACAGCCCATACACGCCGGCACAGGCGACGTGCAGCGTGGCTGCCTTGGCGGTCTCCGCGTAGGTAAGAGGCGCGCGCGTGGCGTTCCGCAGCAGCAGGTCGGCCTCGGCGATGAGAGCCTGTGGCGGGGCGGGCAGACCGCGCAGGGTCTTGAGCATCTCCTCGAGCGTGCCGCTGGCCTTGTTCGCGTGGCCCTTGGCGAGGTCGGAGTGAGCTTCGTCGAGCTGCATGCGGGCGAGCTTGAGTGGGTCGGAGCGCGCGAGGACCTTGAGACGGGCGCGGAGATGGGTCACGTCGGTGCCGGCGGCGGCGAGTTTGGCGAGGACGTCGGTGGCGGGTTCCACTGCGCCCTCGGCCACCAGGAAGTTGGCTGTGGCCAGGGGGACTTGCTCGGCAGGGAGGATACGCTCGGCGAAGCGGATAATGTCCTCCGTGGGCAGAGCGGCAAGTTTCTCGGCGGCGACGGGGCCGCGCTCGGGCTTGAGCTGGAGCTCGCCATCTCGGAAGGCTTGCAGCGTGCCCGAGCGGCTGCGGACCTGCACGGGCTTGCCGATGCATTCGGTCACGCCAGCCTGGACGGCCAGCCAGAAGTCCACGAGGTGCTCGGCCGCATCGAGCTCGCGCTTCAGCTCGTCCTTCTTGTCGGGTGCCACATCGTTCAGAATGCTGCGCAGAAGCTGCACGGCATCTCCGTAACGGCGTTCGTAGTAGAGGGTGGGGAGGCGGTCGCGGAAGCGCGTGTAGGCAAAGGCCTGGCGAGCCGCCTCGGCCTGGGCATTGGCGGCCTGCTGTTGCTTGCGGATCGTGCTCGCGCGGTCGGCCACGGCCTGGCGCCAGGCGGGCGGCGCGGAGGCGAGGAGTTGCTGGTACGCCTCGATGGCCTCATTCAGGTGGCCGGTGTCTGCGAGGGCGTCGGCGGCGGCGAGCGACACGTCGAAGCGTCGGCGGGCGTCTCGCTCGAGGGTGGCGCGCTCGGCGGCCAGCTTCTGTGCCCAGCCTTCCGTGGCGAGGTGTTTGGGAAAGGTTTCAAACAGGGCCAGGGCCTCGATATAGCGCTTCTTGTCCGCCAGGCGCTTGGCGCGGCGGGCGATGTCGTCGATGGCGCGGCGTGCCTCCTTGCCAAGCTGCTGCTCCAACTGGACGCGGCGTTCCTTCGCGTAGCGAGCCTGCTCGGCGTCCGGATAGGCGTCTTCCACGGCGTGCAGGCGCGCCAGGCAGGCCAGGTAGTCGGTGGGGTGGGAGTCCACGTAGCTGAGGGCGGCGTCGTAGGCCTTCACGGCGGGTGTGGGGGCCGCGTGGGCCTTGACGGCAGGAGTGGCCGCGGCGGGGCCGCGCGCGGCGGGCGTCGGCTTGCGGCTGAGCGCCCAGAGGGCCAGACCGCCCGACACGAGGACGGCAAGCACGAGACCCGCGGTGACCGCACGGCGGAAGAGGGCCTGGCGGCGATGGCGGCGGAGCCGTCGCGAGACAGGGCGGAGGTCGGTGGTGGGGGCGTCGTGGTGTGGCGGCGGGGCGAGGAGTGAGTCGATGTCGGTCACGAGCGCCTTCGCGTCGAGGTACCGGTCGTCGCGGTCTTTGGCCAGGAGCTTGGTGATGACGGCGGCGAAGCCTTCGCTGAGCTCGGGGCGCACCTCGCGAGGGTCGGGGATGGGCGAGCCCAGGTGCTTGGCCATCACGGTCTTGGAGTCGGGGCCGTCGTAGGGAGCGCGGCCGGTCACCATGTGGAACAGCGTGGCGCCGAGCGCGTAGAGGTCGCAGCGCACGTCCAGATCTTTGAGGCGGCGGATCTGCTCCGGCGCGATGTAGAGCGGCGTGCCGACGATGCCGCCGTTGGAGGTCTTGAGGTCGTCCCGTGCCATGTTCGGGTCGTGGGCCAGGCCGAGGTCGGCGAGCTTCACGGTGCCTTTGGGCGTGATGATGATGTTGGCGGGCTTCACGTCGCGGTGGACCAGGTGCTCCTGGGTCCAGGCGTAGTCGAGGGCCAGGGCCAGTTGGCGGCCGATCTCGAGGCAGCGGGCCTCATCGAAGGCACCAGCTCTGAGGAGCAACTTGGCGGTGTGGCCCTCCACGCGTTCCATGGCAAAGTAGTAGAGGCCGCTGGACTCGCCGACGTCGATGGCCAGCACGATATTGGGGTGGTTCAGGCGCGCGGCGGCTCGGGCTTCCTCGAGAAAGCGTTGGACATACTCCGGGTCGCGCGCAAGGCGGGGACGCAGAATCTTGACCGCCACAATGCGGTCCATCGAGCGCTGGCGCGCCTTGAACACGGCGCCCATGGCTCCGTGGCCGATCAAGTCCTGGATCTCGAAGTCGCCAAGAAGCGGAGGCCGGTCGCCGAACCAGGAGGTGGCTTGCGGTTGTGGGATCGGCGGGTCGGGGTCGGACATCGGCCTCCCTCGGTCTGGATACGTTGGGGGAAGCGGCTCTTCATCCAATGATACGGTGGGGAACGAAGGGTGTCAAGGCATGCCCGGGGCCGTTGTGGTGAAGCGTTGTGACACAATGTAAGGAGTTGTGAGAAACGGGGCGGTTGCCTTGTTGTCGAGGGCGTGGCAGGCCGGTGGCCGCGACTGGCGTGGGGGGATCGGAGGTCAAGCGTCGGGGTTGCCGGGGGCGGGGGCGACGGTGGATTCCACGGCGGGGACGTCGAAGGCTTCCCGCACTTTGCGGATGAGACTGTCGCGATTGAAGGGCTTCTGGAGCACGGCGGCGGCGTTGATCGTGTTGCTGTAGCGTGCCAGCACATTGGCGGCGTAGGCCGACATGTAGAGCACCTTGATGTCGGGCTGGAGGTCGGCGAGGCGGCCCGCAAGCTCGAAACCGTTCATCATGGGCATGACGATGTCGGTGAGCAGCAGGTGGATGGGCTCGGGCCGCTGCTGGCACAGGAGCAGAGCATCGCCGGGGCTGCCGGCCTGGAGCACGGCGTATCCCTGGTCGAGCAGGATGGCCGCGGCCAGCTCGCGGACGGGCGTCTCGTCCTCGACGATCAGCACGGTCTCGGAGCCTCGGAGGGCTTCGCCAGCGATGGGGGGGCGGCTGATGAGCTTGGCAGCCGACGTGGTGGCGGGCAGGATGATGTGGAAGGTGGCGCCCTCGCCGGGCGCGCTGTCCACGGTGAGGTGCCCGCCGCTCTGCTTCACGATGCCATACACGGTGGACAGGCCGAGGCCCGTGCCGTCGCCGGGGGCCTTGGTGGTGAAGAACGGCTCGAAGATGTGCTCCTGGATTGTGGGGCTCATGCCCACACCGGTGTCCGCGACGGCGAGCTGCACGTAGCGCCCTTTTGACAGGTTGGGATGGCGGTTGTGGGGTGCGTCGCCGACGACCAGGTTGCAGGTGCTGATCGTGATCTTACCGCCGTCGGGCAGGGCATCGCGCGCATTGACGACCAGGTTCATCACGGCCATTTCCACCTGGCCCTGGTCGGCCTTGACGGTGGCCAGAGAGTCGTCGAGCACGCTGGCAAGCTCGACATCCTCACCGATCAGGTGGCGCAGCATCTGCTGCATGTCGGCGACGGTGGCGTTGAGGTCGAGGATCGTGGGCTGAAGCACCTGGCTGCGGCTGAAGGCCATGAGCTGCCGCACGAGGGAGGTGCCGCGTTCGCCGGCCTTGAGGATTTCGTTGAGATACTCGTGGGTGCGGGGGTCGTCGGGCAGCCGCTCGGCGAGCAGTTCGGAGCAGCAGATGATCGCGGTGAGGAGGTTGTTGAAGTCGTGCGCCACTCCGCCGGCCAGGCGGCCGATGGCCTCGAGCTTGTGCAACTGGGCGAGCTGGGCCTCGCGCTCGTCGAGCTTGGCCTGGGTCTCCCGCCGGGCGGTCACGTCGATGCCGGTGGACACCACGTACTCCACGTGGCCTTCCGAATCGAGCAGGCAGGTGCTCGACCAGGAGATGGAGCACTGGCGGCCGTCCTGGGTGAGCCAGTAGCTCTCGTGAGGCTTGGGGAAGCGTCCTGCCAGGAGGTCGGCGAAGACGGCACGGACGGCATCGCGCTCCTCGGGGATGATGAACACGTCCCAGAAGGGCCTTCCGTGGAGTTCCTCGAGCGTGTAGAGCGTGGTCTCCTCGCACGCATCGTTGAAGCGGACGACGCAGCCCTCGGTGTCGAACACCACGATGAGGGCGCGCGCGGTGTTCAGAATGGCGGCGGCGAGGTCGCGTTCCTTGCGGAGGGCGAGCTCCACGCGAGTGCGCGCGCTCACGTTGCGTATCATGGCGATGCGCGCGCGCGTGCCACCAAACTCCACGGTGGCGGCGCTGATCTCGCACGGAACCGTGTGGCCATGTCGGCTGACGAGCAGAGCGGGGTGGTTGCGCGTGCTTTCGGGCTGCGAGCCGCCTTCATCCAGCACGCTCAGGATGGCATCGCTCCCGCCATCGGGCACGAGGCCGCGGACAGACAGGCCAGCCTTCACGTCGTCGGGGCCGTAGCCGAACAGCTCGTCGAACGCCGGGCTGGCCAAGCGGATGTGGCCCTTCTGCACCACGATGATCGGGTCGGGGCAGAGGTCGATCAGGCGGCGATACTGATCGCGGTTGGCGCGCACTTCCTCGGAGGCACAGGCGGCACGCAGGAGCTGGACGCCAAACGACACCAGGATACGCCCCAACTCGAGGTCGGATGGCGTGAAGGGGGGCGTGGACTTGTTGTGAAGAGAGAGGACGCCCATCAGATCGCCGTCGTCACCGAGCAGGGGGAAGGCGATGAACGAGCCGTCCTGGTAGCCCGTCCACCCGCTGGTCGAGGGGCTTGAATCGGAGGAGATGTCCTCGAAGAGGACGGGATGGCGCAGGCGGACCAGGTGCCCGAACACGCTGCTGGCGGGTGGCGGGAACGGCACGGTGGCCGGGGCGTGGCCGGGGTCGAGTGAGTGGGCCAGACGGAGGGAGCCGTTGGTGCGCAGGAAGAGGCTGCCGCCCTGGGCCGACATGCTGTCGGCAAACTCCTCGAGGAGGGTCTCGCCGACCTCCGCGAGGTCGGTACAGGACGCAAGGTGGGTGGTGCAGTCGGCCACCCGCTTCAGGCGGTCCTGCACGGCTTGAATCTCGCGCTCGCGGGAGTGCAGGGCGTCTTCGGCGGTCTGGCGTTCGAGCTGGTGTCGCCGCCGCTCGAAGGCGCTGTCGATGACCCGCTGCACCTCCACGTGGTGGAGGGGCCGCTCCACGTAGTCGTGCACGCCCAGCTCGAGCGCCCGCAGAGCCGCCACACGCTGGGCATGGTGCACGATCACCACGCACATCGAGCCCGGCGATGCCGTTTCCAGATCGTCCAGGATGTCGGTGGCCGAACCGTCGGGCAACTGAAGCGTGGCGAGGAGAACAGGTGGGGCGTGCTCGAAGGCCAGATCGCGGGCCTCGGCATAGGTCGAGGCGCACAGCACGTCGTAGCCGGCGTAGGCGAGGATCAGCTCGATCTGTTCCCGAAAGGCCGGGTCGTCGTCGACGACGAGAACGAGCCGGTCACGCATCCGCGGCAGACTCCGAAGGACCAACACGTGGGGGCACCACAAGCCCTGGCACATCTGTCCGCACACCCTCACGAGCCTGCGGAGCTGGAGAGGGCAGGTTCCCCCCGAGTTACGGGCAGCGATGCCGTATGGGTAGCGCGCAACGCCACACAGTACACTACATGTAGACAATCATGCATATTCTTGCAGGATTGAGCACAGATGTCAAGAGCGAAGTTGCGGCTGCGGAAGTATTTGTGGAGAAAAGAGTTCTGTCCAGGAAGCGGCTCTGCGGCGAACGCGGCGCGGGATGGGCCGCGCAGCACATTGCGTGGCTGCCGCGGTCCGGATAGAATAGGCATCCAGAGGGGAGGCGTTCGGCAAACAGTAGGGGACTCGCGTGTCCGTGCGGAAGGCACATGTCAATGATGCGCCGGCCATTCATCGTCTGGTGAACCACTACGCGCGCCAAGAGGTGATGCTCCCGCTGTCGCTGGGCGATGTGTACGACCGCCTGCGCGACTTCTTCGTCTACGAGGCCGATGGCGAGATGCTGGCGTGTGGCGCGCTGCACGTCGTGTGGGAGGATCTGGCCGAAGTGCGCTCGCTCGCGGTGAGCGAGGATGCACGGCGGCGAGGCATCGGCCGCGAGCTGTTCCACGCCTGCATCGCCGAAGCACCGTCGCTGGGCGTGCGGCGCGTGTTCGTGCTCACCTTCGTGCCGGAATTCTTCGCGGGACTGGGCATGGCCCCCGTGGACAAAGAGGCCCTACCGCACAAGGTGTGGGCGGACTGCGTGCGGTGCCCGCGGTTCCCTCACTGCGACGAGGTGGCCTTCATCGCACAGGTGGCGGCCGATGGCACCCTCGCGACGCCCGACGGTGGGAGGCCGGAAGCGTGAACCACGTGTTTGGCCCGGTGCCCTCGCGCCGGCTGGGCAATTCGCTGGGCGTGGACCTGGTGCCGTTCAAGACGTGCAGCTTCGACTGTGTCTACTGTCAGCTTGGACGCACGAGCCACCAGACCGCCGAGCGCCAGAGCTTCGTGTCGCCCGAAGCCGTGGTGGCCGAAGTGCGCGACACGATCGCCCGTGGCGTGGCCATCGACTACATCACCTTCTCCGGCTCCGGCGAGCCGACACTGAGCCTCGACATCGGCCCGATCATGCGGGCCATCCAGGGGTTCGCAGACATCCCGGTGGCCGTGCTGACGAACAGCTCGCTGCTGGGACGCGACGAGGTGCGGCTCGAGCTGGCCCCGGCCGACCTCGTGGTGCCCTCGTTCGATGCCGGCACGCAGCAGGCATTCGAGCGGATGAACCGCCCGCTCGGGATGAGCGTGGGCGACCTGGCCTCGGGGATCGTGGCCTTCACGCGCGGCTTCGGCGGCCAGGTGTGGCTCGAGGTGATGATCGTGCGAGGCGTCAACGACACCGTGGCCGAAGCCGAGGCGATCGTGGCGGCCCTCGACGGGGGCCGCTTCCACAGGGTGCAGCTCAACACCGTGGTGCGCGCTCCTGCGGATGCGGACGCCGGGCCTGCCGGCGCGGCCCGACTGGCCGAGCTGGCCGCGGTGCTCGAGCAGCTTGCGCCGGTAGATGTCATCGGCGCCTATGAGGGGGGCAGCGAAACACACGACGAGTGGACCCAGGCCGCGCGCGACGACATCATGGGCGCGCTGGCACGTCGCCCATGTGGCGTGGGCGAGCTGGCGGCCAGCCTCGGGCTGCGCGCCGCGGTGGTCGGCAAGTATGTGGAAGCTCTGGAACGCGACGGCCGCATCGAGCGCATCGTCGTCGGGGGTGCCCCGCAGTTCCGAGTGCCCCACGCCGAGGGCTGAGAGAACCGAAGGAGAATCGGCGCCCATGTCCAGCTATATGAGTCGCGACAAGGAGTGGCGCTTTGCCCGCATTGTGGCGGAAGCGAATGGTTTTGGCCTGGAGGTGGAACAGGTCAACAAGGACAAGCCGTGGGGCGGGTACGTGAAGTTCAGCCGCCAGTCGCTGCAAGGCTTCCGCGAAGCCTACTGGCACGGGTTCCTGAGCGACCATTGGCGGGAGCAGCTCGACCAATGCTTCGCCGACGCTGAGAAACAGGGCGACGGCGCATCACTGGATGCCAAGCTGTTGCTGGTGTCGCCGGGCGAGCGGTTGTCCCTGCAAAGTCACGAGCGGCGCTCCGAGCTGTGGCGTGTGCTCGAGGGGCCGGTCATCTTCGTCATGGGCAGCAGTGCGGAGAATCTATCCGACCGAGAGGTGCGGGCCGGCGAGGTGATCAAGATCCCGTGCGGGGCGCTGCACCGCCTGGTGGCGCCCGCACCGAGCTGGGGCGTGGTGGCCGAGTTCTGGCATCACGAAAACCCGTCCGCGCCGTCTGACGAGGATGATATCACGCGATACGACGACGACTACCAGGAGCGCTCCGGAAGCTGGGAGGGGCGCTGGGAGCGGCCCAAGTAGGGACGCTCAGCGCTGGGCAGACGTTCTACGCAGCGCACTCAGAAGCGCTGACCTTTCCGCGAGCGGGACTATCAGATAGAGCGGCTCGCCCCGCACGGCGATGGTGTGCCCAACCGCTCCGCGCGCCAAGGCTACGCGGTTTCCCATCAGATTGCGCACCACGAGGCTTGGCGGCAGGGCGTGGAGGCGCAGGTGGCGCACACGGCGGCCGCCGCGCCGCCACAGCACGGCGATGAAGCGCGCGTCGTCGTGCAGCAGATTGGCGAGTGCGGGACCCGGCAGCTCGAGCCACCCCTCTCCGCGGGTGCCGTCCAGCAGGCTGGCGGCCACGGCGTACGCCACGCCCATCGGCCTGAGCGAGCCGTCGTACTCGAAGATGGTCATCGCACTGAGGCGCGGCAGCAGGCCGTCCTCGTACACGCACCAGTACTGGAAGTAGCGCTCGGCGCCGCCGGCGAGAGCGAGCACGAAAAGCTGGATGGCATGCTCGGCGGCCACGTCGCAGTCGAGCGGGCGGAGCCAGTTGGAGTAGCGGCTCACCAGCTTGTCGGGCAGGTGGCGGAAGAAGGAGCGCGAGGTAGGGCCGGTCTCGGTGTTCCAGATGGGGCGGCCGGTCGCTCGCCCGTGCGCGGCCCATCGCTGGACGAGGCGGTAGGCACTGGTGCGGAAGGCGCCGTAGCCGTGGTAGGAGAAGATGTCCGAGCCATCGAGGACGCCGGCGGCCATGGCCTTCTCGATCCACTCGTGTGTGGAGGGCGCCGCGCAGGGACCCACGATGCGGGCGGCGGGGTCGGCGGAGCGGGTGGCGCGAGCGGCCACTTTGGCCAGTGCGGCAAACTGTTCGGGCGTGCCGCGCCAGAAGCCGGTGTGGTACGGCTCGTTCCACACTTCCCAGTGATGGATGTCGCCCTTGTAGTGGCCGACGACGGCACGCACGTAGGCGGCGAACTCGTCGAGGCTGCGTGGCGGGCACTGATGCACGTCGTGTCCCTTCACGTCGGGGCCGGCCGAGCTGGCCCACTTCGGCACGCGAAGGAACTCGCCGAGGATGCACAGGCCGTGCTTGCGGGCGAGAGCCACCTTGTCGTCGTGCCACACCAGGCGGCCGCGCTCGGGTTCCACCGTGTTCCAGTGGGTGGTGCTCTCGCAGTCGTGGATGCGGGTCCACTTGATGCCCATGCGGTTGGCGACGGCCAAGTGGAACTTGTCGAGCTTGAAGTGGCCGCCGACGGCCGAGCGTTCGGGCGGCACGTCGCTGACCTTCGGCAGCACGCAGAAGGAGAGGGCGCTCTGCACCGCGCCGCCGTGGCGTAGCTCGGCGAGGTACGCGCCGCACTTCGCGACGGAGGGGCGGATGACGGCGCGAGCGCGGGAGCCCGGCGGCACCGCGAGCTTGGCGTCGTTGCTGGCCGCGGGGCGTCGCCAGTAGTCGCTCGTCTCGCAGGTGAGGGACACGGTTTGTGCCGCGGGTGTGTCGTTGAAAGCCTCGACGGCAAGGGCCACGGCGTCGCCCTGGCGGTGGATGTGGGCGAGCTTCGTGCACGAGAGGGCGACCTCGACCGGGCGACGGCAGCGGAAAGGCATCTTCCCATCGCCGGGCTCCAGCCGCACGGCGTCCACCCACACGGTGGCCTTGCCTTGGGGGCGCACGTCGAAGAGGAAGTAGTAGGCGCCGTTGGAAGTGGAGGGCAGCGCGGCCGTGGTGTGGAAGACCTGCCACGCGTCGGTGGGCGTGGCCACGAGTCGGAGAAGCGGCTTGCTGGCCGTGGCGCGCACGGCGGGCCACAGCTCGGCCACGACGGTGGCCTTGCCCTTCGCACGAGCGGTGAGCGCCAGGGTGAAAGGCTTGCCTCTGCCGCCGAACTCGAGGAGCCGCGCGGCGAGCTGGTCGGCCTCGCCATCGAGGCTCCAGCGGAGGCTGCGGGTGCCGTGGAAGGGACGCTGGGTGTCGAAGACGGGCGCCACGTGGCGCGAGCGCCAGTCGCGGCTCAGGGGCAGCTCGAAGCTGGCGTTGGGCAACACGTTGCCGGCCGGGAGCGGGAGGTCGATGGGCACGTGCTCCGTCTCGACGACGGACACGTCGTCCACCCACAACGTGGCGGCGCCGTCGGGGCGATACCAGAGGAACAGAGCCGCGTTGTCGTCGGTGCTGCTGCTGGTGCCCGTGAAGGTGTAGCGTTCCCAGTCTTCGCCGATCTCAAACTCGGTGCTGAGGTGCATGGTGTAGGGCTCAGGACAGTGGCGGAGCCCTGCGCTCACGGTGCCGGTGGGTCCGATGGCCCGCATCCAGAGCGAGAGGGTGTAGCGTTTGCCGCGCTGGACGGGCAGCGGGTGGTAGAACTGCACGGCGCCACTGTCGAAGCTCTTGCACTCGATCTTGAGCGACGCGGCACCCGCGTGGGGCTTGCCGGGGGAGGTGAAGACTTCGCTCTTCCCCCAGCAGTTCCTCACCCACCCTGGCGGCAAGCCGTGGACGAAGGGCTGCTCCATGTTGCCGTGCGGCACCAACTCGGCCGCGTGGAGCACAAGGGGCGTGCAGGCGACGACGGCGAGCATCAGGAGGGAACGCACGGCAGGCTCCTGGCTATGGGGCGGGAGAGGACCATCGGATGCGGGCGAGGAGGGTGTTGCCCTTCCAGCCATCGTGGGGGAGGCACTCGCCCACGGTCACCCACGTTTCGGTGGGAGCGAAGGCCGTGATGTGGAAGTTGCCCATGCGGGCCACGTGGTTTGCGGCCTTGATGCCATCGCCGAGGAGGGGGAACACCTCGCGTTCGGTGTCGCGGACGAGGCAGAGCTTCGCAGCGTCCACGCGGGCGATGAAGATGGGCGCCCGCCAGCGGAAGACATTGACGTTGTGCTTCGCCTTGCGAGTGTAGACGAGGAAGAGGCCGTCGGGCCGTGCGATCCAATGCTGTTGGGTGGTGGACATGCTCATCGGCTTGCCGTCGTCCCAGCTCCAAGGCTGCATCTTCGGCCAGGCAAGACCATCGGCGCTGGCGGCCACGTAGCCGCGGCCATCCTCGGCGCGGATGGTGAGGAAGAAGCGGCCGCCGAAGCGGGTGATGCTCGGCTCCAGGAGACCTCGCCCGGCCGCAAGGCGAAGCTCCTTGGGCGTGGACTTCTTCACGCGGAGGGTCTCGCCGTCGAAGCTGCACAGCAGGGAGCCCACGGCGCGGTCGCGCCGGCCGCGCGGCCCGAAGGAGACCGGCACCAGCAGGTCGCCGTTGTCGAGCACGAGCCGCTGCCCGCAGTTGGAGGTGAACATGGCGGAGGCGCGCGGGTCGTCCCACACAAGCTGCTTCCGCTCCGACCAGCGGCCCTCGGCGTCGCGGACGACGTAGACGGGGTAGCGTGCGGTGGACGTGCGGGTGAGCTTGCCGGCCTTGGTGTAGTAGACGTTGTGGCCCATGGCGACAACGGTGTTCGTCCTGGCGTGATACTCGGGCACCACGTCGCACACGCCGTTGAGCAGGCC
>JADHXT010000043.1 GCA_016782825.1 Candidatus Brocadiia bacterium
CTTGCAATCCATCCGTTGTGTGCTACACTGTGTCATTACCAGGTCGTCCTTTCTTCGTGCCATAATCCCTTCGTGACACAGGAATTATAGCACAAAGGCGACCTGGTACCCACCCCACTGGTGAGAAATGCGGGCTAGGATTCCTGAAGAGGCGCGCCACAGTCCGCGCAGAAACGCGTTCCAGCCTTGACTCGTGCGCCACAGCCCCCGCAGAAGGCCGTTCGCTTCCCATCTTCCGTTGGGCGTTTCGAGACAGTCGAAACAGGGGGAGCCTCCGCGGCCGTTCCCTTGGGCTTCCGCTTGGCAGCTACGACGATCACGGTGAGCAGAACCACCAGCCCTCCGCCAATGGCCGCGATCAGGGCCACTGGCACCCCACCGCCGCCCACCGTGAACTTCCCAGGCTCCACGGTGACCAGCATCTCATACGGCGGCGCGTCAGGCTTCGTGTTGTCCCAGGCCTGCACCTGCTCCAGGCGCAGCTCGCAGTGCTGGCCGCCCTGGCCCTTGACGGTGAAGATGGCCTTCAGGAGCGTGCCGTCGCCGCTGATGGACTCCCGCGCCGGGGCGTTCATGACCACGCGAAGCCGTCCGGGGGAGACGACGTTGTGGCCGACCGTGATCTCCTGAGGCATGGAGCCCTTCTCGACGGTTGGGGCATCCAGGATCGCGGGGTCGTAGACCAGTTCCATCTGGAGGGCGCCGAGCTGCTGCGCGGCGCGGATGTTGATGGGGACCTCGGCCTTCGAGCCGCTCGCCCCCTCGACGGAGCCGACGACGAGCGTGACCGACGAGGCCCATGCCACCAGCGACACAACCAAGGCCAGCGACAGCGCCAGCAGCGCGCTCTGCGCAAACCGCCACTTGCCGTTCTGCATTCGGGTTCTCCTGGCTTCTCTTAGCCCTTGATGCCCAGCACACGGTTGCGGATCAGGCGGGCATCCGCCGCCGTCACCTGCCCGTCCTTGTCCACGTCCGCCCGCGCGTTGTGCGGAAGGAGTTCGACCGAGATCTTCAGGGCCATCAACACATCATCCATACTCACCTTGCCATCCCCGTTGACGTCGCCGGGGAGGAAGCCGCCTTCGTCGGTGATCTGGACTTCGCCGTCGATCGTCGCAATCTTGGCCGGTGCGCCGCCGGCGGCTGATGCCTTGCGCACCACCAGGCGGAGAGTCGTCCGGCTGCCGGCCCGGCCGATGGCCTTGAAGGCCACCTGGGCGAGGGTGCCATTGGCGCTGCTGATGCCGCCGGTCTTCGGCACGAGGCCGACCTGGACCACCCCCCGTTTGGCCGTATTGGCCTCGAACTCGGCCCCCGCGAGGAGGTTTCCTTTGACGACGTTGCCCACGGCCTGCACGACACTCGGGTCGTACTCCAGGTTGAAGTTGAGGTCGATCAGGCCGGCTCCCTTGAGCAGCGAGATGGGCACCGTCGCCGTCTCGCCGGTCTTGGCCTTGCGCGCCTCGGCCCGCAGGGTCATGCCGGCGACGGCGGTCGGCCCGGGGATGGTGCCAGGTTCTGGAGGCGACGGCGGGTCGGGAGGCACCACGGTTGCTGGACCGCCGCCCCGCACCCAGGTAGACGTGCCGGTCTGCCCAGTACTGTACCGCACGGTGACGTTGGCCGAGCGGCCGCCGGCAGCGAAAATCGCTTCGTACTTTGCGGTCGCCTTGCCGTCATTCGAGACGATGTCCATGGTCATCTTGTTGCCGGTGACCACCGCGGTGCCGCGGGCGATGCCACCTTTCTCGACGGCGGCGTAGCGCCCGCCGCCCAGCGGCGTGAAGGTCCACGTCTCGCCTGTGGCCTCGTGCTGCCAGACGCCCACAATGTTCTGACCCGTTCCAGGCTCCACCACGGGCGGCGAGGGAGGCTGGGCCGGCGGCGCACCGCCCTTCCAGGCGTAGACGTAATGGTAGGACCGCCACTGGTTGCCCCAATTCATCAGGACGCCAAGGTCCAGGAGCGTCTGCTTGCCCTCCTGTCGGCCCGCCTTGGAGTCGGGAATCGTGGCCGAGCCCGTGAAGGTGACCTTGCCTGTCGAGCCGTACACCTGTTCAGTGGACGACGGCCTGGCGTAGTTTCCGAAGGAGACCCCTGTCCTGCCATTCTTGTCCGCCAGAGGGATTCCGTCGATGTTCCCACCCCTTCTGTTGGTCAGGGCGAGCCAGCCCCCGCCACCCCAGCCCTGTCCCCTGTTCGGGTGCGAGTTGGTCTCGATGGTGGCATGGAAACTCATCGTCACCTGCTTGCCGGGCACAAGGGCCACGGGCGGCGCCAACCAGCTATACCGGACGGACAGGGTCTGCTTATCCTGCTGAGCCGGGTCGATGAAGGCCGACGACGTCGAAAGCACGTTTCCCTCCGAGCAGGTCCAGTGGACCACCCGCGGATCGGCAGCTTCCGAAGGGGATACCTCCCCCACCAACGCATCGACCCGCAGCAAGGCCCAGTAGCCGACCGGCGCCGCCTCCCCATAGCTGACGGCCGGACACACGACGCCCAATGCCAGACAGGCCAGTGCACCCAGGCCGATCCACGCCGCCACAGGACTTCGCGGGCAGAAGGCCCCACGGGCAGACCGCGCGGAACGGCGGCAGTCGAGAGAAACCATTTCCAGTCCCCTCTTGAAGGTGATTTCCAGGACTCTGTAACTTGGACCCCGTTGAAACTGGCGCCGGCCCGGGGGCTCCTCCACGACCACCTCGTGGGGCCGAGTGTTGCCGCGTGTCGTATCGCATTGCTGATCGTCGGGCGTGATTATATCCTCGGATTCATTGGGAGTCAATACCAGGCCATGGCGAGCCAGGCGCGAGGCGAACGACCGCAAGTCACCACCAGCAAGGAGAAGAACCGACCCGCCAGCTACTTCACCATCGGCGTCCGATTACTCGAGCGAGACCCTGCATGCCTCGGCACCCGCCTGGATGCCCTCCATGCCGCATAGATGAAACCGGAGGCGGGCCAGCGGCTCACCTTTCCTGCTCGGCGGGCGGCGACCTACGGGGAACCCACGTCAGGAACCGGGAACCACAATCTCGCGTTGGATCGCCACGAGCACGGAATACGACCCCAGCGCCGAACCGTTCATTGACTCCATCGCACGGCGCCGCTATGCTGGCGGCGTGAACGCACCCTCAAGAAGGATGAATGCCTGCATCGCCATGCTGGCCTTCGCACTGCTGCTGGGCACGGTCGCCCAGGGACGCCCGCTTCCGCCACTGGTCCGCAGGGCCTACGAGCTCTGCTCTGGAGGCACCGTGAAGGGAGGATGCGAGCGTTCATCTTGATACCCCCACCCCCATCCGAAAGGAAGCCCGCTATGGAACCCCTCGCCCCGCGCAAGGCCCGCGTGCGCAAGCTCATCACCCGTCTTAAGAAACTCTACCCCGACCCGAAGTGCATGCTTGATTTCGAGACGCCACTCGAGCTGCTCGTGGCCACCATCCTGGCCGCCCAGTGCACCGACGAGCGGGTGAACCTCACCACCCCCGCGCTCTTCGCCCGATACCGCACGGCGCAGGACTACGCCAGCGTCTCGCAGGCCGAGCTGGAGGCCCTCATCCGCAGTTGCGGCACCTTCCGCCGCAAGGCCGAGGGCATCCGCAAGGCGTGCCAGACGCTCCTCGACCAGCACGGCGGGCGGGTGCCGCGCGACCTCGATGCACTGGCCGACCTGCCCGGCGTGGGCCGCAAGACGGGCAACGTGGTGATGGGCTGCGCCTTCGGCGTGCCGAGCGTCATCGTGGACACCCACGTGCTGCGGCTCACCGGCCGCCTGGGCCTGGCCACGCCGCACAACGTGGAGAAGAAGTACGCCGACAAGATCGAGCAGGAACTGCTGGCCGTGGTGCCGCCGAAGGAGCGGACGGTGTTCTCCCACCAACTGACCTACCACGGCCGGGCGGTGTGCGTGGCGCGCAAGCCGCGCTGCCCCGAGTGCGTCATTGCCTCGCTCTGCCCGTTCCCCGAGAAGACCGTGGCGTAGAGTGAAAGTGGAAGGGGAAGAGAAACCAGACGCGGCGCGCCTGCGCGTGCGCCGGACTTGTAGGGGCAGGTCCCGTCATCCTGGCCCCCTCAGGATGTGCGACACCCGTTGGTGTGATCGGTGTACTCGTTCTGGCCGAACGGATCGAGCCCACGTGGCGGCAGCACTGGCGGGATAGCGAGCTGTGCCGCCGCGAGCCCGATGCAGTGGCGCCGCCTACGCCGACGGGCCGTAGTACTCGAAGCGGACCGCGTCGGCCACCACGTAGCCGCCGGCGTCCGCGCTGATGGCCACGAAGCCGCCGACGTTGAAGCTGTATATGCCCAGGCTCACCCATTCGCCGCCATCGTGGCGCTGGTCGACCTCCACGTCGTCGCGGACGCCGTCGTGGATGACGCTGTACGTGACGTTGCTGCTGCAGACCGAGTAGGACACCCAGTTGGCGAAGACCTCCCAGTAGCCGGCTCCGACGGCAGGGAAGATCCACGAGGCGGCCGCGTCGGCTGCCGTGGGCGGGTAGTAGGCGAAACTGCCGGCGAAGCCGTAGGGGAGTGTCGGCCAGACGACGGGAGCGGAGTTGAAGCGGTCGGGGTCCGTGTTGTCGATGTCCACGACCGCGTCGAAGGCATACTGGTACTCGACCGTCGTGCCGGGCGGGATGAAGAGGCCTCCCACGTCCCGGACGCCCGTGACGGTGACGGTGTGCGGGCCGTCCCAGGGCGTCTGGACGCTGGTTTCCAGGAGGACCTCGGTGTGGTCGTTCACGAGGGTCGGCGTGGCCGAGAGGACCCCGACGCCGTGGTTGATGGCGTAGTTGTCCACATCGGCCGCCGTGGTGTAGTCCATCACCTCGCCGAAGATCACGTTCACCCGATAGGCAGGGTCGCCGTCCATCTGCACCCAGTGGGCTCCCGCGATGGCGGGAACCTTGTAGTCTCCTCCCACGTAGTCGAAGCGCGCCGCGTCGGCGACCACATAGCCCCTGGCGTCGTTGTTCAGTGTGACACTGGCGGGCCCCGCATCGAAGGGGTACCAGCCAAGGTGGTACCATCCGCCGTCGTCCATCTGCTGATTCACGAGCACCTGCGAGCTGCCGCCGGCATGGTGCACGATGTACGACGCGGCGGTGGTGCAGACGGGGAAGTGCTCCCACTTGACCGAGACCTCGTACATGCCGGCCTCGGGGAGGACGGCCTCCCACTCGACGGTGCTGCTCCCCGCGCCCGGCCCAGTGAAGACGAAGCTGCCGAAGACGCCCGCAGGATAGGGCCGCCACGTGCCCGTCAGGACGTGGAACCCCGCCTCCGAGTTGTCGACGACCTGGAAGTGCGCCCCGACGGGGGTGAAGACCTCATACTGGGCCAGGCTGCCGGGGAAGATCACGTTGCCCAATGCATCGCGGACGTTGTTCACCGTGACGGTGTGCATGCCCACCGCCTGGGCCGACGTGACGAGGTAGACAGTCTGCCCATCATCCTCCAGAATAGCCACATCCACGGTCACCCCGCCCGAGATGGTGTAGTTGCCCCAGTGTGTGGCGGAGGCGGGGTCCATGCGCTCGCCGAAGAAGACGCGCAAGCGGTTACTCGAGTACGTCTGCGCGCCGGTGATCTTGGGCGGCTGGAGGTCGGGGCCGAGGTACTCGTAGCGCAGCGCGTCGGCCACCACGTAGCCGTTGGCGTCGTCGGTGAGGGTCACCGTGGGGAAGCCGGCCTCGAGAGGGAAGGTGCCGAGGAGATTCCATTGCTCGCTGTTGACACGCTGGTCCACCATGACGTCGGTCGTTCCGGCAGCGTGCTCGATGGTGTACGTGGCATCGCTGGCGCTCGTCGAGTAGGACACGTGGCGCTCGTAGATCTCGTACCAGCCGTCCATCTTGATGTAGGGGGACCACTGCACTCCGTTGACGCCCGTTCCTGCGGCGTGGTAGTGGAAGGAGCCGTCGTAGCCCACGGGATACTCCGGCCACACGTCGGAACCGGGGCGGAGGAAGAAGCGGGCCGAGCTGTCGTCCACGATGAAATCGGTGTCTTCGGCCGCCTGGTACTCGATCGTCGAGCCGGGGGCGATGAGGTTGCCCAGCACGTCCTCCACGTGGCTCACGGTGAGGGTGTACGGGCCGCTCCAGGGGTCGTGGTCGGGCAGCACGTTCAGCCGCACCACCATCTGGTCCTCGGACAGGTAGGCGCCGGTCACGTCGAGGCCGCGGTCGATCGTGTAGTTGCCCGTGTCTTCGGCGGTGGTCGGGTCGAGGGGCTCGTTGAAGCGCACGGTGACGGTGCGCTGGCTGCGCGCCGCGGCGTACTCGAGGGTGGGCGGCGTGGTGTCGATTCCGGCCGGCACGATCCGCACCGCATCTGCCACCACGTAGCCATCGACGTCGTCCGCCAAGGTGACGACGTTCCAGCCGGATATCAGCGGGTAGATGCCGAGGCTGACCCACTCGTCGCCGTTCGCCCGCTGGTCCATTCGCACGGTGGTCGAGCCGCCGGCGTGGTGGACGGTGAAGGGCGCGTCGGACGCGTTGGTGGGGTACGCGGGCCAGCGGGCCTGCACGTCCCACAGGCCATCAAAAGGGTAGGGCAGGAGGAACTCCCACGCGCACACGGCGCCCCCCGCGCCTGGCACCGCATACCTGATGTCTCCCGCGTACCCCGAGGCGAACGTGTACCACGCGCCCGAATCGGTCTCGAAGCCCACGTCGCCGTTATCCACCAGTGGGGCGTTCATGACGCTCACGTCGTCGAAGGCGCGCCCGTCGGTCCCCCAGGAGTAGTTGTCGTACTGCTGGAACTTGATGCGGAAGTCGCTGGTGTAGGACACGCCGGCGGCGGCCGCCGCCGCATCGAGGTCGAAGGACCGGCGGTCGAAGCTCCCGGCCAGGTCCGTCAGCCGGTGCCAGTGTATCCCATCTGCGCTGAACGCCACGCCGTCGCACTCCTCGTGGTTGGTGAACGGATAGTCGGGCATCCCGTCGACCTCGTCCCCGTTGCTGGTATGGTCGAAGGTCACGATGACGTTCGACTCGCCAGCGAGGTCCAGATGCAGGATGGCCTCGTTAAGCGACGACGAACCACCGTCCACCGAATCGTCCATGCGCATCGAGCTGGCGACGCCGACAATGCGCCCATCGGCGGACGAGTAGTAGTCCCAGCCGTCGGGCTCACCGGGCAGGCCCGTGGCGAAATCCTCGACGACGGGCAGCGCTTGCGGCGCGCCATCGAGCAGGAGCCGCGGCTCGAGCTGCTCGAGCGCGAGCGGACGGGGCCGAGAGTTCCGCCGGCGGCGGGAGAGCGTGGCCATGGCGGGTTCCCCTGGGGGTGTGTGAGCCGGGCAATCACGGCACGTAGCCGCACCTTTCCCGGGAGAGCCGGCCACGTTGTCGGGCATGCTAGCGCGGCTATGCCCGGATGTCAAGCGCGCGGGTGCCGCCGACGGGCGGATGTTGCAGCGGCAGATGCCCCCTGATATAATCCACGCTTCTGTGATCCGAAGTTCTCTGGAGGCCCGGCGATGGCCAGAACGTCCTATCCCTTTGCCGAGATCGAGCCCAAGTGGCGGCAGCACTGGCGGGATAGCGGCCTGTTTCGTTGCGATACCCACGCGGCGGGGCGGCAGCCCTACTACTGTCTGATGATGTATCCCTATCCCAGCGGCGCGCTGCACATGGGGCACGTCATCAACTACAGCATCGGCGACGCCATTGTCCGCTACCACCTCATGAAGGGCGAAAACGTGCTGTCGCCCATGGGATGGGACAGCTTTGGGCTCCCCGCCGAGAATGCCGCCATCAACGCAGGCGTGGACCCCGCGGCGTGGACGAAGCAGAACATCGATAAGATGCGCGAGCAGATGGTGCGCGCCGGCTGGGGCTACGACTGGGACCGCGAGCTGGCTACCTCACACCCCGGCTACTACCAGTGGACCCAGTGGCTCTTCCTCCAGTTCTACAAGGCTGGCCTGGCCTACAAGAAGAAGGCGCCGGTCAACTGGTGCCCCTCGTGCCAGACGGTGCTGGCCAACGAGCAGGTACACGACGGGGCGTGCGAGCGGTGCAGCTCCGTGGTGGAGCCTCGCGACCTCGAGCAGTGGTTCTTCGCCATGAGCCGGTATGCCCAGCGGCTGCTCGACGGCCACGCGAAACTCGAGGGCAAGTGGCCCGAACGCGTGATCAAGATGCAGCAGCAGTGGATCGGCCGCAGCGAAGGCGCACGGCTCGATTTCGGCATCCAGGCCCCAGGAACGGCGCTCGACGGCCAAACGCTCTCCGTCTTCACCACCCGTCCCGACACCACCTACGGCGTCACCTCCATGGCCCTCGCCCCGGAGCATCCGCACGTGGAGGTGCTGCTGGCCAACCACCCGAAGCGCGACGAGTATCTCCAGGCCGTGCGGCGCATGCGCAACGTGTCGGCCATCGAGCGCACCAGCGAGGAGAGCGAGAAAGAGGGCATCCCCACGGGGGCCTGCGTGGTGAACCCCTTCGATGGCTCCACCGCGGAGATTTGGGTCACCAACTACGCCCTCATGGAATACGGCACGGGCGCCGTCATGTCCGTGCCCGCTCACGACCAGCGCGACTTCATGTTCGCCAGGAAATACGGCATCCCCATCAAGGTGGTCATCCAGCCCGAAGGCGAGACCCTCGATGCCGATGCCATGGCCGAGGCCTACATTGAGCCGGGCGTCCAGGTGAACTCCGGCCCCTTCGACGGCATGCCCAACGAAGAGGCCAAGAAGGCCATGACCGAGCACGTGAAGGCCCAGGGCAAGGGCGACTTCACCATCCACTACCGCCTGCGCGACTGGCTCGTCTCCCGCCAGCGCTACTGGGGAGCGCCCATCCCCATCATCACCTGCGAGGACTGCGGCGAGGTGCCGGTGCCCGAGGCCGATCTGCCCGTGCTCCTGCCCGACGACGTGGACTTCACCCACGGCGGCGAATCCCCGCTGGCCACCTGCGACGCCTTCGTGAACGTGCCCTGTCCCGCCTGCGGCAGGCCCGCACGCCGCGAGACGGACACGATGGACACCTTTGTCGACTCGTCCTGGTACTTCCTCCGCTACCTGGCACCGCGGCTGGCCGACCGGGCCTTCGACCCCGCCACATGCAACCAGTGGCTGCCCGTCCACCAGTATGTGGGCGGCATCGAGCACGCCACCATGCACCTCATCTACGCCCGCATCTTCACACAGGTGCTCCACGACCTCGGGCATCTGGCCTTCGACGAGCCCTTCGAGCGGCTCTTCTGCCAGGGAATGGTGTGCCACACGGCCTACCGCATCGACGACTATTCGCTCGCCAGCACGGGCGAGAACGTGCCGGAAGACCACGTGACGAAGCAGGCCGACGGCACGCTCGTCCGCGCCAGCGATGGCCAGAACGTGGTGCTCGACCGCACTTGGCTCACCGTCGAGCAGGTGGACACCGATGCCCTCGTGCGCAAGAGCGACGGCCACCCCGTGCACGCCGAAATGACCAAGATGTCCAAGAGCAAGCTCAACGGCGTGTCGCCCGACCGGCTGTTCGACCATTACGGCGCCGACACCGTCCACACCTACATCCTGTTCGTGGGGCCTGCCGACCAGGACATCGAGTACAGCGACCAGGGCGTCGTGGGCGTCCACAGGTTCCTCAACCGCTTCTGGGACACGGTGAGCGGCTGGACCGAGCGCCTGGCCGACGTGGGTACCGACGTGCCCGAGGGCGACCTGGACGCGGATTCCAAGGCACTGCGGCGCAAGGCCCACCAGACACTCCAGCGGGTGACGGCCGCCTTCGAGCCGCCCTTCCGCTTCAACACGGCCATCGCGGGCCTGATGGAACTCACCAGTGAGATCCGCGACAGGGCAGAGAAGGCGGGCTGCGCGGCAGCCGTCAAGGAGACGCTCGTCCTGGCCGTGCAGTGTCTGGCGCCGTTCGCACCCCACGTGTGCGAGGAGCTGTGGGAGCGCCTGGGACAGCCCACGGGGATCTTCCGCTGCCCGTGGCCCGAAGCGAACGCCGAGGCCGCGCGCGCCGAAGAGATCGAGGTGCCCATCCAGGTGAACGGCAAGCTCCGCTCCCGAGTGACCGTAGACGCCGACATCGACGACGGTGCGCTGGAGGCGGTGGCCTTGGCGGACAGCAAGGTGCAGCAGCAGCTCGCGGGCAAGACGGTGCGCAAGGTGATCGTGGTGGCCAAACAGCTGGTGAACATCGTGGTGTCGTAGCGAAGGGCGCGCCAAGAGCGGCGCGGCGGTACACCCCCTCTGGTATCGGGAAAAACGCGACCCACAACAGGTGGTATGCAGATCGGTGAACCGAGTCAGGACGGATCAGCCTAGGCCAAGTGTGTGCAAGAAGCCTGTTTTTTGCGAAAAAGGCGCGGAAAATTCCAACTCAGTTGTTGACACCACGGAATTGCGATGCTACAATCTGCGGTGCACGCCGAGTCGCAAGCCACGACATGGAGGGCTCGGCTCTGCACCAGGGGCAACACCCGCCTTCGGCGCTCGACGCCGACTTGATAGCTGACCATCTGGAGCACCGAACGGACTTTCGGCCAACCGTCGAGCGAGTGAGGCTTCCCCGTGGTCCCTAGATGTTGGGGCTCGCCCCGTTTAAGACACCATATGGTGGGGCGTGGCTCGCCAATCTGCTGAGAGTGGGGCACCCGCTCGGGTGCGAGCTCTCGAGCAACAAGCCAGGCGTGACGGCCACACCGGGGGCCTCCCCGGAAGCATTCACGCAAACGAACTTACGCCCGACGGGCCGTCAGGTCGGCCCGCCGAAGGCAGCCCATCCCGGCGTCTCTTGGAGCTTGGTCAATGCAGTGCCCGTTCTGCAAGAGCGACAACGACAAGGTCATCGATTCCCGCGCTGCCGACGGAGGCACGGTGATCCGCCGTCGTCGGCAGTGCCTCGAATGCGATCGGCGCTACACCACGTACGAGCGCATCGAGGAAATCCCGCTGCGGGTGATCAAGAAAGACGGCACCCGGGTGCCCTTCGAGCGCCGCAAGATCTACGAGGGGATGGTCAAGGCGTGCGAGAAGCGCCCCGTGGCCACTGATACCATCGAGAGCGTGGTGCAGCAGATCGAGCGCGAGCTGTCCGACATCGCCGAACGCGAGATCACCTCGCGCGAGATCGGCGAGATGGTGATGCGCAAGCTCCGCGACGTGGACCAGGTGGCCTACGTGCGGTTCGCGTCCGTGTACCGCGAGTTCAAAGACATCAACCAATTCCTGGAAGAATTACGCCCGCTGCTGGAAAGGAGGGCCGTTGAGGATGAGTAGCATTCTGACCGTTGTCAAACGCGATGGCAGGGAGGCGCCGTACGATGAGCAGAAGATCGCCGACGCGATCTTCAAGGCTGCCCAGGCCGTCGGCGGCGAGGACCGCCAACTCGCGGCCGAGCTGGCCAGCGTGGTGAGCATGTTCCTCGAGCGCGAGTTCCCGGACAGCGTGCCCGGCATCGAGGACATCCAGGACGTGGTGGAGCGTGTGCTCATCGAGACGGGGCACGCCCGCACCGCCAAGGCCTACATCCTGTACCGCGAGAAGCGTACCCGGCGGCGCGAAGCGCTCCGCGTGCGCAAGGCCGTGCGGCACGACAAGGTGTCCACAGACATCTCTCTGCTGGTGGATCCCGGCTCGCGCGACGAGCTGCTTGGCTGGGACCGGCAGCGGATCGTCGATGCCTTGGTGCATGAGGCCGACCTGGACGAGGACGCCGCGCAGGAGATCGCCCGCGCGGTGGAGCAGAAGATCTTCGACGCGGGCATCAACCGCATCTCGACCGCCCTGATCCGCGAGCTGGTGGACAACGAGCTGTTCGAGCGCGGCTTCTCCGCCAAGCTCGAGCGCCAGCAGGCCATCGGCATGCCCAAGTATGACTTGGACCAGATGATCTACTCGAAGTCCAACGAAAACTCCAACATCGCGGCCAACAACCCCGAGGCCATCAACCTGACCATCGCCGAGACCACGCTGAAGCAGTACGCACTCCAGGAAGTGTTCTCGCGCGAGGTGGCCGACGCCCACCGCACGGGCCGCGTGCACCTGCACGACCTCGGCTACCCCACGCGCGTCTACTGCTCGTCGCACTCGCTCGAGTACATCAAGAAATACGGCCTCTCGCTCAACAACCTGGACACCCAGTCGGCTCCCGCCAAGCACGCGCGCACACTCACGGGGCACCTGAACACCTTCCTGGCCTCCATGCAGGCCTACTACGCCGGCGCGCTGGGCGTGGGCTACATCAACATCCTCTACGCCCCCTACCTGGAGCACATGACCTACGGCGAGATGGTGCAGGAAGCCCAGCACCTCATCTTCTCGGGGTCGCAGAGCGCCTTCTCGCGCGGCGGGCAGACCCTGTTCCTCGACTTCAACATCCACACGGGCGTGCCGCGCTACCTGCGCGACGTGCCGGCCATCGGCCCCGGCGGCCAGTACACGGGGAAGACCTACGGCGAGTATGCCGAGACGGCGCGCCTGTTCACACGAGCCATGCTCGACGTGTGGCGCGCGGGCGACGAGTTTGGCCACATCTTCGCCTTCCCGAAGTGCGACCTCCACGTGAACGAAGACACATTCGCCGACCCCCACGAGTACGAAATCCTCGAGTACGCCTGCCAGATCGCCAGCGAGAACGGCGTGCCGTACTTCGTCTTCGACCGCGACGAGGTGACCCTGAGCGCCTGCTGCCGCCTGCGCACCAAGATCGAAGACACCTCGATGCTCAAGCATCCCGAAACCATGCGCTTCTGCGGCTTCCAGAACGTGACGATCAACCTGCCCCAGGCCGCGTTCCGCGCGGGACGCGGCAACTTCGAGGGCTTCCTCGAAGAGATCAGCATCGGCATGGACGTTGCCGTGCAGGCGCACCTGGAGAAGCGCTCGTTCATCAGCAAGCTCATGAACGACCGGTCGCGGCCCCTGTGGCAGATCGGCAAGATCGCCGCCGACGGCAAGCCCTACGTGGACCTCGACAAGGCCACCTACATCATCGGCCTGGTGGGCCTCAACGAGGCCATCCAGTTCCTCACCGGCGAGGAGCTCCACGACAGCGATGAGGCCTTCAAGCTCGGGCTCAAGACCGTGGCGCACATGAACATCAAGGCCAAGGCCGAAGGCGCGAAGCAGGGCCTCAAGATGACCCTCGAGGAGAGCCCCGCCGAAAGCGCCGCGCGGCGGCTGGCCAAGGTGGACATGCGAACGTTCCCCGAGGCCCGCAACTACGTGCGCGGCAATCTCGAACGCGACGAGTACTACTACACCAACTCCATCCACCTGCGCGCCGATGCCCCGGTGGACCTCATCACCCGCATCCGCAAGCAAGCCAAGTTCCACGCCATGATCGAGTCGGGCGCCATCATCCACGCCTTCGTCGGCGAGGAATTGCCGTCGCCCGAGAGCATCATCAACCTGGTGAAGAAGACACTGGAACAGACCCAGGCCGCCCAGCTCACGATCTCGCCCGAGTTCACCGTGTGCAAGGGCTGCAACGAGATGCATGTGGGACTGAAGGAGACCTGCCCCACCTGCCACTCCACCGACGTGTATGGCCTCACCCGCATCGTGGGCTATTTCAGCCGAATCACCAACTGGAACAAGAGCAAGCTCGGCGAGCTGCGCGACAGGCGATCCGGCAGGTACGCCGTGCCGGCCGTGGCCGCCAAGCCGGCACCTGCTCACGAACCGGCCAGCGAAAAAGTCACCGTGTAGAAAGCGAGACCCCATGGAAATCCAGCTCTTCGGAAAACAGAACTGCGGCAAGTGCGAGAGCACCAAGAAGAAGCTGCACCACTTCGTCTCGAAGTACGCCGGCGAAGGCTTGGTGGAAATGAGCGTCTTCGACCTGGACAGCATGGACGGCATGGCGGAAGGCATGTTCCGCGACGTGCATGAGGTGCCGACCACGATCATCCAGGATGGTGGGGAAGACGTCATCCGCTGGGAAGGCGTGATCCCAGACAGCGAGGAGCTCAAGGCACACTTCGTCGGTCGGGCCTGACGACCGAAGGTGGAAGGGAGAAGCGCACGGGCGGAGACACCAGACCGTCGCCGTTGGTCACCGACCCACTCGGTCTCTGCCGAAGCATGTGCGCTTCTCGCCTTTCGCCTGTCGAGTGCTTTGCATCCCATGAAAAGTGCTTTGCCTCCGATCAAGGGCTACCTTCCCAGCACCCTCATCGAGTGGGAAGGCAAGCTGTCGAGCATCGTCTTCCTGCCCACGTGCAACTTCCGCTGCCCCTTCTGCCACGCCTCGCATCTCGTGCTGTGCCCCGAGAAGCTTGAGACCGTGCCGTTCGAGCCCATCGCCGCTCACCTGCGGGAGAACAAGGGCTGGATCGACGGCGTCGTCATCTC
>JADHXT010000044.1 GCA_016782825.1 Candidatus Brocadiia bacterium
GACTTCCAGTTCGCCTACTATCCGTACCTGAACCAGATGCGGGTGCTCGTGAACACCACGAATCTGCCGGAGAAGGCGAAGCTCGAGCGCCTGCTCTGCATCATCCGCAGGAAGGGTGAAGCGAAGCCCATCAAGACCGTGACGGTCGCCGACGGGGTCGCCCACATCCCCGGCGAGCCCGAGATCGCCGTGGAGATCGATCGCGAGCGTGCGGCGCGGTTCGGGCTGACGGTCGATGGCATCACCCGGGCGCTCGAACAGGCTCTGAAGGGGAAGACAGGCGGGTCACCTGACGACGCCGCTGCCCTGAGTCGCCTGCTGCTCCCAGGGCCAGGCGGCGCGAGGGTGCCGCTGAGCGCCGTCGCCAAGCTGCGCCTCGGGCGCGACGACCGGCAGGTGCGTGTCGAGGGCGCGCAATACGGCTTCGAGCTCTCGCTGCCTCCGCTCAAAGGCCCCCACGAGATCGCCCTGAGGGCCGAGGGCGTAGGCGTGCCGCAGGGCGAGCTGGTCAAGGAGCTCGACCGCACGGTCTACGACTGGGAGCACAAGGGCCTCGGCACCAGCACCAGGGTCTATCCGCCCTTCACGCCCATCAAGGTCGAGGGCAAGAAGGTCTCGACTGTGCTGCGCGAGCACACGATGAACGACCTGGGCCTCTGGGACCAGGTCGTCGCCGCCGGCAAGCCACTACTCGCCGCGCCCATGCGTCTCGTGGCCGTTGTGAAGGGCGCGCCCATCGTGGTCAAGCCGGTTGGGAGGCTGCGATTCTCCACCAAGGAGGGCCATGAGGCCCGTGCCTCGGCCGAGATGGGGCTGCCCGCTCGCGACGAGCACGGCGTCCTGCGGCCCGGCGTGGCTGGCCTGGAGTTGATGGGTCCCGTGCGTGCCCAGGCATTCGCCACATGGGACTACGACGGGGTGATGCGGGTGGACCTCTCGCTCAACCACGTCGCGGTGGACGCGCTGCGCCTCGAGATCCCACTCAAGGATGAGATGGCGCCCATGATCCACGCCATGGGCGACGGCATCCGCAACACGATCTACACGCGTGTGCCGAAGGGCGAAGGCGTCGTGTGGGACGCGAGCAAGTGCCAAGTGAACGACTTCCCGCCGAACTGGTGCTCGTACATCTATGTCGGCAGCCCGTCGCGCGGCCTCTGCTGGTTCGCCGAGAACGACCGCGACTGGGAATGGGACCGTGCGAAGCCGAACGTTGACCTGGTGCGGAAAGGCGGCCAGCTCATCCTCCGCATCCACCTGATCAACCGACCCGTGGTCCTCCCGAAGCCGATCACGAAGGTGACCATGGACCCTATCGAGCCCCCCCTGATCACCTTCGGCCTCCTCGCGGCGCCGGTGAAGCCGCGGATCGCGAATTGGCGATATATCTGGAAGCGCGAGAACTACACGTTGCTGGGCACCGACATCAACTGGCTGGCGCGCGGCAACTGCGGATCGGTCTATCCCGCCGCCAAGGATCTCTGGCTGTGGGAGATGCTCAAGCGCGGCAACCGCGAGAAGCTGCCCCGCGAGGAGGTCGAGAAGGTCATCGCGCGCGGCCGCAAGTACTTCGAGCCCTACGGCCCCGAGTACGTCGAGCGCTTCACCCGCCACGTGCCCCACAACCTGCTGTCGCGGCACGGCAAGAAGATGGTCTTCTACTACAACCGCGCGAGCTGCCAGCTCTTCCCCGAGTTCCAGACGTTCCAGGACGAGTGGTGCCTGACCGACTACCGCACGGTCGGCCCGGGCAACGGGGTGGGCGAGATCAAGATCGTGCCCTCGGCCAGCTACATCGACCACGCGCTCCACTGGTATGGCAAGAGTTTTGAGATAGGCGGCAACCAGGGGGTCTACTGGGACAACATGTATCTCCGCGCCTCCTACAACACCACGATGACCTCGGCCTACGAGCAGCCCGACGGCTCGATCATGCCCTCGAACGGCATCTGGGGCCTCCGCGAGCTGGTCAAGCGCACCTTCGTGCTCATGAATGAGCGCGGCATGCGGCCCATCACCATGACCCACATGACCTCCACCGGCATCCTGCCCATCCTCTCGTTCTGCACGGTGCAATACGACTGGGAGTGGAAGTACTCGCAGGGCGATTTTCAGTACCGTTATACGCCCGAGTACATCCAGCTGGTTACCACTGGCGAGCTGGCAGGCGCCTGGCCCGTGCTGCTCGGCGACCACGGCAAGCTGTCGCGGGACGAGTGGACCCAGCGCACCTTCGCCGGCGTCTGTCTCGTCCACGAGCTCGACGGCTGGGGCGGCGGGAAGGCGTGGGGGAGTCTCTTCAAGCACGTCCATCGCATGGTCGAGACGCCCGGCCTCGAGGTCTACCGCTACTGGGACGATCGGCCGCAGCCGGTGAAGACGGGCCACGCCGATCTCCCGGCCATCGTCTACTCGCTTCGTGGCAAGGAGGCCGTCATCGGCGTCACCAGCTACGCGGAGAAGGACCTCGCCGCGACCATCACCATCGACCCCAAGCCCCTCGGCCTCGAGAAGGGCTACCGCGTCGTCGACGCCGAGACCGACGAGGCCGTGGCGTGTGAGAACCACACGCTGAAGCTGACGATCAAGAAGCACGGTGTGCGGGAGCTGCGGCTGCTCGCGAAGTAGGCGCCGTCACGCTGGGCCTGCTCCGCAGAATACCAAAGCGGCGACACGTCGCCGCACTCCACATGAAGAGCGCCGCCTCCGGGGTCTTCCTTTGGAGTGCGGTGATGCATCACCGCTTTGGTATCCCGCGGAGCGGGCGAGCAGTGACCCCCTTCCGCCGCGGGGGCGCGCCCACCCGAACAGGGGACAACGCTTGAGCGTAGGGTCTTCGACAACACGCTTCCGAACATTCCTCGCGGCCACCGTTCTCGCCGTCTCCACAGCCGCCTGCGCGCCCGCCGCCGCCCCCCATCCACCCCTGCGCACGACGCCCGCCTACCAGCCATCCCTCCCCTCGCTCGCCCTCCCGCCGTCATTCGAAGACCGCCTGCTCTACTACAACAGCTTCGACGGCGAGGACGGCAAGCCTCAGGCCCGCTCCGACTCCGTCGAGCCGCGAGGCGAGCTGACGATCGCCGCCGACGGGTTCCGCGGCAAGGGCGCGCGGACGGGCAAGCAGGGCTGGCTCCAGCTCAAGTCAGCCGACTTCTCCCCTCACCTCCCCCTCACCGTCAGCTTCTGGTGGGCGCTGGTCGAGGACCACAAGATCGACGGGGGTTTCGGCCTCATCCATCTGGGCGGCGGACGCGGCATGGTGTCGCACTTCTCGCGCGGCAAGGGCGGCTGGTGCGCGCTCGAGCGGCCGGCCGGCATCCTCCAGGTCTACTACATCCCTGGGATCAAGAACGTCAACGGCATCTACGACCGCGACCTGATGGCGCACGTCGATCTGCGCGGCGGGGCCTGGCACCACACGGCGATGGTCTTCCGCGGCGCGTCGCTGGTCGAGGTCTACACCGACGGCGAGAAGGCGTGGGAGACGCGCCTCGTCGGCCGCTCCTTCGCGGCGAGCGACAAGCTCCACGACCTCGTCATTGGCACCCGCGGCGGCGCGCCCATGCTCCTCGACGAGGTGGTCATCCTGCGCCGCGCCCTCACCCCCGGCGACCTCCGCCGCTACGTCCGCGCCCTCCGCCAGATGCGCGCCGTGGGGTATTGATCGCCGAAGGCGGGTGCGCTAGACTCGTCGGTGAGGTGTGGCATGAGCCGGACCGGAGGGGTTTTCATGTCCAAGCTCGGGCTTTCGCGGCAGGGCGTCGGAGCGTGGGCACTCGCAGTGCTCACTCTCTTGCACGGCCTCAACCTCAGCGCCGCCCAGCAGGCCGATCCGGTGGCATCCCTTTTGCAGGCCCTGACGGAGAAGCGGTCAGGCGATGTTCAGCGGGCCACGGCGCGGCTGCGCAGGTCGAAGGACGACGCGACCCTCGCGCGTCTGTGCTCCGCTTTGCGCAAGGGTGATCCCCAGGTCCGAGCGGGGGTTGCGAAGGCCCTGGGGGATATCGGGGCACCCCAAAGCGTTCCGGCCCTGATCGCCGCGCTGGAGGACCCGGAACCGCCGGTTCGGCTGGCCGCTGCTCGTGCTCTGGGCGACCTCGATGACCCGGCGGCGGTCCAGCCGCTCATCGCTGTGCTCATGGACCCGGAGGCGGCGGTGCGCAGCAGGGCAATCCGGGTTCTGGGGCGGCTCAGGGACCCACTGGCCACCGAGCACCTCATCCCGCTGGTCAAGGACGCGGACGGGGAAATCCCCTACCGGGCTGCTTGGGCGCTGCGCAAGATCGGGGACCCGCGCGCGGCGGGAGCCTTCGTCGAGTCGATCGTCCGTGGCCACTGCGACCACTGCACTGGTGCCGGGTACGCGCTGGCCGAGTTGGGGGGCTGGGCCGTCGAGCCGCTGCTCGCGGGCCTGGCGCGGGCCACCCCCGAGATGCGGCGGCGCCTGATCGACACGCTGGGCATGAGCAGCGACGCGCGCGCGGCGGAGGCCCTCCTGGCCATGCTCGACGACCCCGACCCTGCGGAGGCCAAGTGCGCGAGGAAGGCGCTGATCCGCAGCGGCGGCTGGCCCTCGCGCCCTCACGAGCCGTTCATCGCCGCGCTTGTCACGGGCGGGCCCAAGGCACGACGCTACGCGGCATGGCATCTGCGTGGCTACAAGGACGCGCAGGTGGTGGACTCGTTGCTGATGGCCCTGTCGGATGTGGACGCGGAGGTCCGGGCGAACGCCGCGGCGTCGTTGGGGCGCCTTGAGGACCGCCGCGCGCAGCTCCCCCTACTCGTCGCTCTGAAGGACACCGAGCCCGACGTCCGGTACTACGCGGCAAAGGGACTGGGAGAGCTCGGCGATGCCGGGGGGGTCGAGGGCCTCGTCGCAGCTCTGCGCGACGCAGAGGCCAGGGTGAGACGGGCGGCCGCCGAGGCCCTCGGGGAGTTGCGCGACGCCCGCGCCGCCGATCCGATCGCCGCCGCGCTCGACGACCAGGCCCCGTCGGTCCGACGCGCTGCCGCGCTGGCCCTCGGAAAGCTGCGGGACCCCCGGGGGCTCAAGCCGCTGCTGGGTCTCCTGCGGGATGAGACGTGGCACGTCCGCTGGGTTGCTGCAAAGGCGCTCGCCGAGCTGAAGGACCGCCGAGCCGTCGATGGCGTGCTGGCCGCTCTCGACGATGAGGAGCTCCAGGTGCGGTGCGACGCGGCGAAGGCCCTGGGCGAGACACGGGACCCCCGCGTGGTGGAGCCGCTCCTGAAGCTGCTTCACGGGCAGCCATCCGAGCTTCGCAGGGCGGCGGCGGCGGCCCTGGGCGCAACCGGCGACCCACGGGTCGTCCGGCCCCTGGTTGTCCTGCTCGACGACACCGATGGCCCAGCCGTGTGGGGCGCCGCGACGGGTCTGAGGCGGCTCGGCTGGCCTGCCCTCCAGCACGTCGTTGCCCGGCTGAAGGACAAGGACGACCGCACACGGTACCGGGTGGCTGTGAACTTGGGGCGGATCGCCCACCCCTCGACGGCGGGGGCCCTCGTCGCCGCGCTCGGAGACGAGTCCCGCAACGTCCGGCATGCCGCGCTGGGCGCCTTGGCCGAGATCAGGAGCCCGGAGGCCGTGGTGGCCGTTGCCGCCGCACTCAAGGACGCAAGCCCGAGGGTCCGCGAGGGCGCGGCGAAGGCCCTCGGCAAGATGGGAAGCCGCGAGGGGGTCGAGCCGCTCATCGCGGCCTTGGGAGACGAATCGCCAGGCGTCCGGGCGGACGCCGCATCGGCGCTCGGCAAGCTGGGCGATACGCGGGCGGTCGACCCGCTCCTCAACGCGGCGAAAGATCCCGAGGCTCGTGTGCGGGCCGGCGCGGCGTTGGCCCTCGGGGCGCTGGGTGCTCCGGAGGCCGTCGAGTGGGCCCTGGCCGCCATCCGGGACACCGACGCCTCCGTTCGGGCGGCAGGGGCGTTGGTGCTGGGCAGGATGCAGGACTCACGCGCCGCGGAGCCTCTGCTCGCCGCGCTCGGCGATCGGGAGCCCACAGCGCGGAGCCAGGCCGCCTGGGCGTTGGGACAACTCCAAGACGCTCGTGCCATCGGCTCACTGGCGAAGGCCCTCGCGGACCCCGACCATAGGGTCCGCCGCGCCGCCGTCGGGGCTCTAAGACACCTGAAGGGCGGGACCAAACCGCCCAGATGAACCACCCCACGCCGGACCTGTGAACGCCAGCGCGATGTCCCTCTCCGCCAGATGCGGCCCGCCCGGTATCTGTCGATTCCTGCCCCGGCCGCGCGCGATCTCCGGTACAATAGGGGACGGTGAGACGAAGGAGCTGCCCATCGTGCACGCGAGGATGGACGACATGCCCGACGACCCGCTCCGCGAGGAGCTCTGCCATTCCGTCAAGCACCGCGCCACGCTCTACTACCTTTTCTATGATGTGCTGCGCGATGACGTGGGCGAGGAGCGCGCGGCCGAGCTGATGAAGATGGCCATCTACCGCCGCGCCGTGCAGCTCGGCAAGCAGTACGCGCGGTTCGCGCCCGACGACCTCGACGGCCTCCGCGAGGCCTTCCTCGGCAACATCCCCGACGACGGCCGCATGTTCGACCCCGAGGTCGAGCGGGCCGACGACGACGGCGTCGACATCAAGTTCCAGCGTTGCCCGCTGCGGGAGGCCTGGCAGGAGATGGGCCTGAGCGACGCCGAAGTCGCCCGCATGTGCGAGATCGCCGCCGAGGTCGACGTCGGCCTGTTCCAGGGCGCAGGCTTCGCCTTCTCCGCCGACACCTGGTCTCCCACCGGCGACGGCTGCTGCCGCCTCCACATCCGCCCATCCCAACCCACCCCATAAGCCACACCCCTCCACTTAGGCAGTCCTGGGAGGCAACTCTCTTGAGGAGAGAGTTTCCCCCCAGACCCCCCTTCAGAGACCGTTGCATTGGTCTCGGGATTCGGATCGACGGGCTGCATGAGCGCCCCGTCGGAAACAACGGCCTAGCCCAGCCCGTCGATCCGAATCCCGAGACCCAGTGTACAGGTCTTTGCGGAGGACGCGGCAGCAAAGCTGCCGTGGGCAGTTTCGCTCTCTGGAGCGAAACGGCAACCCGCCCGAAGGGCGGGCGGGGTCTGCGCGTGGTGCCACGCCCGATCCGCTGGAGCGGCTGACCGTGCGGATCGACGGCCGGTCCCTTCGGCTCCCCGACAGCGCGCGGGCGCGAAGGGTCGTGGCCGAGGGACGGGCGATCCACGACGAGCTGGCGCGGCTCAACCGCCTGGGCAGCCAGCCGGCCTCGCGGAAGATGAACCCGAGCCGCCCGACGGCCAAGGCCATCGGCTCCGAGCTGCTCAACCAGGCGCTCAGCCGCCAGGGCGACGCGGGCACGGACCGCTTCTACCAGATCCGGATCACCAACACGTGGAGCTCGGTCCTCATGCTCCGAGGCGGGTTGTTTGTGCGGGTCCAGGTCCAGGGCGGCACGAAGTACGTCGATCACCGCAAGGCCACGCTCCACTACGCCCGCATCATCGCCCGCCGCGTCGACGAAGCCGGCGGGAAGACACGCTGACGAGCCGCGTTGCTACCGCATTGGGCCTGCTCACCTGGGCCTGCTTCGCAGGAATCCAAGGCGGCGTCTGCGGCGGTCTTCATGTGGAGTGCGGCGGCTTGACGCCGCCTTGGATGCTCGCGGAGCGAGCCGGGCCGCCACTTCCCTGCCGCTTGAGTTCCCTCTTGACTCGGTACACGCGCCGTCGTATACCGGAAGAAGGCGCTGTACTGGCGGAGTACGGGGCACTCGACACTCCCTGCAATCGGTGGACAGGAGGCGAAGGGATGAGCGGAATGAAGGCAAGAGCGATGCTGGTGGGGCTGCTCGTGGTGGGCCTGGCGACGCCGACGGCGTGGTCCCACTGCCAGATCCCGTGCGGGATCTACGGCGACGACGCGCGGTTCACCGAGATGGCCGAGCACGTGCGCACCATCGAGAAGTCGATGCTGAAGATCCAGGAGCTCGCGTCGGCCCGCAAGCCCGACTACAACCAGCTCGTGCGGTGGGTCAGCAACAAGGAGGCCCACGCCGACAAGCTCACCGAGATCGTCACCTGGTACTTCATGGCCCAGCGCGTCAAGCCCGCCGACCCGGCCGACAAGGACGCCTACGGCAAGTACGTCGAGAAGCTCACCCTGCTCCACGGCATGATGGTCGCCGCCATGAAGGCCAAGCAGACCACCGACACCCAGTACACCAAGCAGCTCACCGAGCTCCTCGACAAGTTCGCCCACGCCTATGGCGCCAAGACGCACAAGCACTGAGGCCGCCGGCAATCGGCGTTGAGATGGCCGGTCCGCTTCGGCGAATCGGGTCGTCTTGGCTTCAGCCCCCGACAGGGGGGCGACGGAGTAAAGCCCACGGTGATGCCCCACCGTAGGTGGGGAGGAGCCGTGGGATCGCCGACGCCGCCAAACACCCAGCCCCCGAAGCGGGGCGGCAGAGACCCCCGACGCGAGGTTCTGCCGCCCCCCTTCGGGGGCGGGTCCGTTCTGTCGCCGGGGGTCCCACGGCTCCGCCGCCCGCCTTCGCTGACGCGATGTCGGGCAGCATCACCGTGGGCTTTATTCCGCCACCCCCTTCGGAGGCTGGACCCAAGGCGGAGGGGGGATCCCCGGATGCGGTCGCGCGCCTCTGACGAGGGGTAGCGACGCGCGGCGCCGCAAGACCGCCTGAAGGCGGGACTACGGACCGCCGCGGGGCGGCGACAGAGCCACCGCGGAGTGTTCTGTCCGCCGCCAGGCGGAGCGGAGGCGGTGGATTTCCAGCGACACGAGGCGTGCCTCGCCGCCCTCGGCGTAGACGCCCAGGCCGCGGTCGGCCGGGTCGGGCAGGAAGCAGGTCGGCATCGAGATGGCGCCGTCGTTGCCGAAGACCTCGACGGTCGTGCGGTCGAGGAGGATCTGGAGGCGAATCCGCCCGTCCTCGAGCGGGAGCGGCGCCTCCGTGCCCAGGGACGACACGGTGGCCGAAGCGACGTCGTAGTGGACCCGCTCGCCGCGGAGGGTGATGCCGACGGCAGCGGCTCCGGCAGGCTCAATCTCTGCACGGAGGTCGAGCAGCTCGCCCTCGAGGCCCTCGAGCAGGTTGGCGCCGGGCGTGAGCGCGGCATCATGCCAGATGAGCGACTCGTCGCGGATGTTCTCGATCTCTCGCACGGGGGTCTTGTGGAGGCGGATGCCGTCGGGCGTGGTGCGGAGGGTGAGCTCGACGGGGAAGGTCATCTGCTGGTTGAAGGGCATTCCGGGGTACTCGCCCTTGGCCATCCAGGCGATCTGGATGCGCCGGCCGTCCTCGGGCGGGATGTCGCTCCAGGTCTGCGCCGCGTAGGAGTTCGCGCCCCAGTTCGAGCGCAGCGACTCGCTCTCGGGCGTGAACGCCGTGCCGTCGAAGGCCCCGAGCAGGTAGTTGCCGCTGGCGCCCCAGAAGACCCACTTCGTGTTCGCCGGGTCGCCGTCGACGGGCAGCTCGAAGAGGTCGGGGCACTCGCTGGCGCCCTCGATGTGGACGTCGCACAGGCGCGTCCAGTCCTTGAGATCGGGCGAGCCGAAGAACGCGTAGTCGTTGCCGTCGAGGAAGAGGGCCATGACCCATCGCTGGGTGGGCTCGTGCCAGAGGACCTTGGGGTCGCGATTGCTGCCGACGATGTGGCCGAGGACGGGGTTGCCCTCGTGCTTCGTCCACGTGCGGCCGCGGTCGTTGCTGTAGGCGATGCTCTGGGTGAAAGGCTGCCCCTCGGATTCGGGGCTGGTGCCGCCGGCCGAGGTGTAGATGCACACGAGCACGGCCTCGTCGCCCGTCTGGAAGCCGGCCGTGTTGTTCCAGTCGACCACGCCCGAGCCCGAGAAGATGGTGCCGAGCCCATCGGGATAGATGGCATGGTCGAGCTGGGTCCAGTGCACCAGGTCGGGGCTCACGGCGTGGCCCCAGGTCATGTGGCCCCAGTTGATGCCGTGGGGGTTGTGCTGGAGAAAGAGATGATACTCGCCCTTGTAGCACATGAGGCCGTTCGGGTCGTTCGTCCAGTTCGTCTTCGGCGTGAAGTGGAACTGGGGCCGGTACGTCTCATCATACAACGCCATCGCGGGTCTCCTACTATGGCTCACCACGGCTCTCGGCCACGCGAGCACCCCAACTGAGCTGTGCCACGGCTGGCTTGTCCAGCCGTGCGTCCCGTGGGCGGCGCTATCTCGCACGGCTGGACAAGCCAGCCGTGGCACACCCCGGTCCGTCACACAACACCATCGCGGGTCTCCTATGTACCTCCGTGGCATGGGCGCACTATTGTAGTCGCGATGGACCGCGGCGCGAAATGCCTCTGGCGCGGCGGGCCGCATCGGCTAGAATGGCGGCGGTCGCGAACCCAAACCAGGAGGGTCAGGCGATGAAGATCGGGATCGTGGGAGCGGAGAACTCCCACTGCGCGGCGGTGGCGCGGACGCTCAACGTGGACAAGGCGTGTGGCCGCGCGCGGGTGGTGGCCGTGTGGGGCGAGACGCGGGCCTTCGCCGAGAAGGCGGCCGAGGCGGCGCAGATCCCCGAGATCGTGCGGCGGCCCGAGGACATGATCGGCCGCATCGACGGCGTGATGATCGACCATCGCCACGCGAAGCACCACATCCCAGCCGCCGTGCCCTTCGTCGAGGCCGGCATCCCGGCCTTCGTCGACAAGCCCTTCAGTTGGACCGTCGCCGAGGGCTGGAAGCTGCTTCAGCGCGCGCGGGCCAAGGGCGTGCCGGTCACCTCATTCTCCGTGCTGCCCGAGCAGGAGGCCTTCAAGAAGGACCTGCTCAAGCAGATCAAGGCGGCAGGCATCATCACGGCCGTCGAGACCTCGGGAGCGTGCGACCTGAAATCGAAGTATGGCGGCATCTTCTTCTACGGCATCCACCAGATCGACGCGATCCTCAAGGCGTTCGGCCCAGGCATCGGCGCCGTGCAGGTCATCAAGGCGAGCCGCGGCAACCCCAACGCCGTCGCCGTCATGACCTACCGCGACGGCGGCCCCGTCGTCTCGATGGCGTGTGTGGCCGCGGGCAAGGCCGGCTTCACCTTCCGCGCCGTCGGCACCGAGGGCGCCGTCGACTTCCAGCACCGCTACGACGCCAACCCCTACCTCACCGGCATCCGCAAGTTCGTGCGCATGTTCCGCACCGGCAAAGAGCCCCACACCGCCGCCGAGATCCTCGAGCCCATCGCCGTCCTCGACGCCCTCGCCAGGTCGATCAAATCGGGACAGCGGGTCAACGTCCGCAGGCTGCCCAACCCGTAGGGGCGGGTCCCCGTGCCCGCCCGACTCGTGAACACCCTTGGCCACCTGGCCCGCGGACGAATGGGATGGCAGCGTCACCTGCCACGCGGGCGCACGGCCAACACCGAATCCCGCAATCGCGCGCCAGCGCCCATTCCCGGATCGGGCGGGCACGGGGACCCGCCCCTACACGTCCCAGGGTGCCGATGGCGCTTGCCATTCGCCGGCCGGGTTCTGGCGGTCAATGGCCCAGTTGGCCGGGTTGGCGAGAATGTACGCCTTGATGCGATGTAGGTCGGCCCCGATCCGAATCACGTGTTCGTGGTAGGTGCGCTGCCAGAGGCGGCGGTCGAATCTCGGCCAGCTCTGCGTCTTCACGCCCTCAATGTAGCGGGTCGTGGTGAGCGACTTGAGCCGCTGGACGACATCCGGCAGTGCCATCGCGCCGGAGCCGAGCACGACAATCCCGTGGAAGTGGTTGGGCATGAGCTGGGACACATCGATGTCCACACCCGAGTAGTGTGACGGCAGGCTGCGCCACACCCCCTCAATCATCTGGCCGGCGTCGTTGGGATGAAATGCATCGTCGCGTATGTCGCCGAAGAACGGTCGACGGCCTTGCGCGCAGATGGTGACGAAGTACGCCCCCTCCCGCGAGTAGTCGCGGTCTGCGAGCCGGATCGATCTGCGGCGCCGGCGGCGCGGGTCATCTTCCACCATCTCGGCCCTCAAACAACGTGACCGACCGTGTAGGGGCGGGTCCCTGTGCCCGCCCGACTCGTGGACGCCATTGGCCCCCCGACGCGCGGACGAACGGGGCGACGACGCCACCTGCCATGCCAGCGCAGGGCCGACACAGGGGCCCGCAATCGAGCGCCACCGCCCATTCGCGGGTCGGGCGGGCACAGGGACCCGCCCCTACACCCCCGCGCATGGGTCAGGGCGCCGGTTTGCCTGGCACGGCGCGTGGCTCGACATCGAGCCGGCGGAGGCGGATGTTGCGGTAGGCGCCTTGGCCCATGAAGGTGTAGAAGGAGAACGGCGCGACACCCTGGAAGCATCGGAAGGTGTGGCCGGCGCGGCGGAAGTCGATGACGGGCTTCTCGTCGACCCACACGCCGATGCGGTCGGCGAGCACGCGCAGGCGGTAGGTGTGCCACTGGCTCACGTCGCGGGGCGCGCGCACGTCGACGGCATGGGCGGCGATGCCCGGGCCGCGCACCTCGTTGAGGCTCACCATGTCGGGCTTCACCACGAGGGTGCACGACATGGCGTCCACGGGGAAGCGCAGGTTGGCGAAGTCGTTGCCCCCGATGCGCCGGGCCTCCATGGACACCTCGTAGCCGGTCGTCGGGAAGTCGCCCGTCCAGACGAGCGCGCCGCCGCCATTCTCGATCTCCTGGGTCGCCGGCCGCACGTCGATCGAGCGGCCCTTCTCGGGCCGGGCCTGCCAGCCCTGGAGGCTCTTCCCGTCAAACAGGGCCTCCCACGCCGTCCATCGCCCGCCGTCGTCGGGCGGCGGGAGAGCAGGTCTGAGCCGTCGCACGACGATGTTGCGGAAGGCGGCCGCCGAGATCCACGTGGATAGCCGGAAGGGCGCAGGAGCACCAGGAGCACTGGCGAAGAGCTTGTGGCCCTCAGTCGTGAGCTCGGTCACCTTCCTGCCATCGAGCCAGGCCTCGATACGCTGGTCGATCACTCGGATGCGAGCCGTGTACCATCGGTCGGTCTCGAACTGGATATCGCGCTTCGTGTCGTTCTCGTAGGCGGGCTTCCCATCCACGTTGCCCAACCCGGCCAGCGCCCTGGCTCCATGCGTACCGAGCCAGAGGTTGCATGTCATCTCGCCCACGGGGAAGGCAACACTGACGCTGCCGGAGCCCTCGATGCGCATCAGGTCAAGGGTCACCTCGTAGTGGGTGGTGGGGAAGGCTCCATCGCGGACCACTGCCGTCGGGTTCGCGCCTTTCTCCAGGATCAGGCGCCCGTCATCGACTCGGACTGCCCCAAACTGCCCCGGCCCCTTGATGACACGCCAGCCCTCAAGCGTCATCCCGTCGAACAGGCGAATTCGGCCCTCTACATCGCGCGGCGGCTCGGGCTTGAGGCGGCGGAGACGGATGGCGCGGAAGGCCGACTTCGGGTGGCGGTGCGTTTGCATCAGGAATCGGTGAGGGGGCAGGTTCCACCCACCAAGTTCATGACCGGCCGTCGCCAGATCGATCACCCGTCGGCCGTCCGCCCAGACGATGATCTGGTTGCCGAGGACGCGGAGCCGCAAGTGATACCAGCGGCCCTCCAGGAGGGCCAGCTTCCTGGTGGTGGCGTTGTCGTGGGCAGGGCGCCCGTCCAGTTGCCTCAGCCCGATGATGCCGCCGCGCTCGCCTCCCAGGGACAAGGCGGCCTTGTGGTCACCCGCTCGGAACAAGACTTCGCAGAAGGTTGCGCGGCCCGCCACACTCATGGCGTCCAGCTCGACCTCGTAGTCGGTCAGAGGAAAGCTCCCGGTCCAGGCGATCGTCGTTCCTACGTCGCCTTTCTCCAGGACAATGCGGCCGTCGTCCACGTAGACTGCGCCGTGCTTCTCGCGGCCCTGGCCTTCCAGCACGTGCCATCCGTTCAGCGTCTTGCCGTCGAAGAGGTCCTGCCACGCGGTCCAGCGCTCGTCGTCGTCGGGCGGCGGGCCGGCCAGGGGGGCGCCGGGCGGAAGCAGCGGCGCCTGCCAGATGTCGGTGTGGCCGTGGCCGCCGGGGCGATCGCAGGTGAAGTAGAGCGTGCGGCGGTCAGCGCTGAGGCAACCCCCGCCATCGCCCGCCCCGCTGTTGACCGAGGGGCCGAGGTTCACCGGCTCGCCGAACGGCTTGGTGGTGGCCGCGCGCGTGCTCATCCACAGATCGAAATCCCCCTGTCCGCCTGCACGGTTGGATTGGAACACCAGCGTCAGGCCATCGGCAGAGAGGGACGGGCTCTGCTCGTCGTCCTTGGTGTTGAGCGGCGCGCCGAGGTTGGCCGGCTC
>JADHXT010000045.1 GCA_016782825.1 Candidatus Brocadiia bacterium
CGTTTTCTCCGCTTCTGTCAGCACGATTCGGAAGGGGCTACTGCGTGGCATACTCGCCTCCTTTCGGAGATCAGCATACCATGTCCCCGCCCCATTCGTCAAGACCGTATACGGCATTGTAGTTATGGAACGGAGTACTTAGCCCAACGGTCCGCCCTCCCTGCGGGGAGGGCGGCGGTGACAGAAATGAAGGAGGATCAGGGGGAAGGGACGGAGGTGGATGAGGAGCATGAGAGGGTGGATGAGGGGGCATGAGAAGGTGGATCGTGGGACTACAGAAGGCATTGTCAGACTATCTGGACAGCGATTCAGAGAAGGTATTGGTATGAAAGGAGCTAGGCCAAGCTGGCTGTACTGCTCCCGAAGCTGTTTGGCAAGTTGCCTCTTCGCCTCAGCCGGCATCCTGCCGGCGATGCTTCGGAGCTCCTCGATCCGGGCTACGTGTCCCTCACGGAGTCGATATGCCTTCTCGCGGAGCTGCGCGAGGCGCTCTGTTAGGTGGCCCTGCGCCGGGAGCATTCGTTGAAGCTGCTGCACCAGCTCTTCCACGTCAGCAGGCTTCGTGAACGCGTTCTGGCTTCTCCTCTCCAGCTCCACGAATCGGCGGTCGAGTTGCTTCGACAGCTTGCGGTTCTGCTGCAGGCCACGCATGTCATAGCGCACTTTGGGCACCCGCACATGGCGGGGCGATAGCGACGGCGCGTGCCACATCTGATGCAGCAGGAAGGCCAGGATGCCCACGATGAGCGTGACAGAGATGGCGGCGTGCAGAAGTTGCTGGTCGAGAGCCCAGTCGAGTCCGAGCAGCTTCGAGATGAGGAGGGCTGCGCCGAGCGCAATGCCTGCACCTGCCCAGCTTCCTCCCATCTGGCGGATGGCCTGGTACATGACGAACGCCACGAGAATGATCGCGAAACCAACGGCAATCGGACCGAGGTCGCGTATCGACAGGCTGTTGCGCTGTTCCCACCACACCAGCCCGACCGATAGCGCAAGTCCTATCGTCCCCGACATGGTGATGGCCGAGCGCTGGTGGTGGAACCGTCGTGACAGGACTGCATAGCTCAGAGCTGTGAAGAAGGCGAAGGCCAGGACGAAGTCTGGGAAGAGGGTCTGGAAGAGCTCGGCGATGGCAGGATGGGGAAAGGGGTGGCTGGGCTTCATGAGAAGCCCTGTAGGCGCTGGAGTATAAAAGGGTTACGGTTCTGCGGCGTTGGCGCTGCGGCGCGAAGACACTGCTTTGCCTATGCACACGGTGAGGCAGCAGGTCGAGACGGCCGCATGGCCAGAGACTTTTCACAACGCCTCGCGGTCTCTGGGGTACGTGTGCAGGTTCGGCCCGCAACGTCCTGCACAGGAGGCGAACCCACAGAACCCGCAGCCTCCGACCTGCAAAGCCGGTGGTAGATCATCGCCAAATGGCCGATGCATGGGCGAATTCTTGGGTAGACGGAGTCTCACACTGCTCTTTGGTCACGGAATGGTCACAGGTTCGTGGGGCGCCGGCGAAGCGTCCTTCACGGGCGACTCGCGGATGCCCGCTCGTCGCTGTGCAGCCCCGGACCACATCGAGCGCGTTCTCGCTTCCTCAGACACAGCGGCGGTAGTGCCACCGCTCAAGGGCCGTTGACCACCGGAGACCTGGTCCAGAGCGCAACTTCGCTGCTTGGAAGATGAGAGTCCATGTGGCGGCGGCGCTGGAACCTGCACTTGCATCCGTAGCCGACATGACGTAGTGTCGGGTTCCGTGAGCGACGTAACTGGGATGCCTCACCGTGCTCACTCCATAGACGCCCGATGTGTCCTACACCCCCGAGAAGGAAGCGTTGTTGCAGCGCGGCGCCTCCAGTTGTAGGAGCGGCCACTACTTCGGTTCCGCCACGTCTCATGCCCAGATCGGCAAGGCCTTCGCCGAGGCGATGGTGGAGATGCAGAAGAAGTGACCGGGACGTCCAAATCTTGAGAAGGATTCTCCTGCGGCTCGGAGGTCGCGCACACCTCAACAGACGAAGGCACGTTGTGAACAGGACCGGCGCCGAGTCACGAGTGTCAGCGGGACGAAGACCGAACATCATGCTGGTGGTCATGGACGACATGGGGTTCTCAGACCTTGGCTGCTATGGCGGCGAGATCGAGACCCCCAATGTGGACCGCCTCGCAAACCACGGCCTGCGCTTCACCCAGTTCTACAACGCCGGCAGATGCTGGCCCAGCCGCTCCTCCATCCTGACAGGCTACTACCCGCCCCAAGTCCGCATGGACCCGCCCGTCAGGGGATATCGTCCGCGCTGGCAGCGCCTCATCCCCCATTATCTGCGCGGGGCGGGCTACCGCAGCTACCACTCGGGCAAGTGGCACCTCTTCAACACCCGGGAGCCGGAGAAGGAAGGCGGATTCGACAGGAGCTGGGGCTACGACATTGAACAGTGCACCCATTTCTTCGGCGACGGTGACAGGAAGACGTACTCAGCCACAGCCATCACCGACCACGCTCTCGAATGCCTTCAGGAGCACGATGCCGCCCACGGGGGAACGCCGCTCTTCCATTACGTCTGCTACACCACTCCGCACTTCCCGGTTCAGGCCGAGCAGGACGACATCGACAAGTACCTCGACAGGTACGACGAGGGCTGGGACGTCCTGCGCGAGCGCCGGTGGCGACGCCTGCGAGAGATGGGGATCGTGGGATGCGGCCTCTCGGCGCGCGAGCCGAACGTGCCTGCACCCCACTATCTGGCGCACAAAGACGAATGGGGAGCGCAGCTCGGGCCGGGCGAGATCGAGTATGCAGTGCCATGGGACTCCCTCACGGCAGAACAGAAGCGGTTCCAGTCTACGAAGATGGCGATCCACGCGGCAATGATTGACCGCACCGACCGCGAGCTCGGGCGCCTGCTTGATCAGCTGGAGGCGATGGGGGTCTTCGAAGACACGCTCGTCATGTTCCTCTCCGACAACGGGGCCAGTGCGGAGATCATGATCCGCGGCAGGGGGCACGACCCGGCCGCGCCTCCTGGATCGGAGACCACACACCTCTGCCTGGGGCCGGGTTGGTCAACCTGCAGCAATGCTCCGTTCAGACGCCACAAGATCTGGGTCCATGAAGGCGGCGTGGCCACGCCGCTGGTGGCGTCATGGCCCAATGGCATCACGGCGCGCGGAGAGCTTCGCCACGACACGGGCCATTGCTCCGACTTCCTGCCCACCCTCATGGACCTCGCGGGTGTGAAGCCGGAGGAGATCGCCCTGCCCGAAGGCGCGCCGCCCCTCCCCGGCCGGAGCCTCGCTCCAACGTTCGAGCAGGACGGCAGCACTGAGCGGTCCCATATCTACTTCCACCACGAGGGTAACCGCGCCTTGCGGGTGGGCAACTGGAAACTGGTCAACGAGTCGAACGTGAACCGGGGAACCGACGACGACCCATGGGCGCTCTACGACCTCTCCGCCGACCGGTGCGAGATGGTCGACCTCTCGACCGAGATGCCGGAGAAGTGCAGGGAGCTACAAGAGCTGTGGCAAGAATACGAAGACGAGTATCGCACCAGACCCGAATGAACGAAGATCGCCACGAGGGCCTGTTCCGGACCCGTGAAGGACTGCGGCCATGGAGACAACGATGAATATGATGGTCGAATACGCCGGATCGCCGCTGGCGATTGGGACACGGGTACCACGGTTCTCGTGGGAAGTACCGCTCGCCGGGCGCAACAGGCGCCAGAGCGCCTACCAGATCCTCGTGGCCACGAGTGAAGAGCTCCTTGTTCCTGGTCACGCTGACTTGTGGGACAGCGGCAAGGTCGAGTCGCCGCAGTCGGTGAACGTTCCCTATGCCGGCGCCGAGCTGCGTCGCAACCAGGACTGCTTCTGGAAGGTCGGGCTTTGGGACGAGGCCGGCAACGAGGTCGGATTCAGCAGGACCGGCTACTTCGGCACAGCACTATTCGATCAAGACGACTGGAAGGGGCAATGGATCGGGATGGGCGATCCCGATGAACCGTTCTCCGATGCCGATACGTTTCAGCAGGAGCGAGTTGCGCCAGAGGTGAGCGAGATCGAGCCCGATCCCCGCTCGCCTTTCATGCGCAAGGAGTTCGAGGTCGGGAAGCCGATCCGGCGCGCCCGTGCGTTCGTCTGCGGCCTGGGTTTGTACGAGCTGAGGCTCAACGGCAAGAAGGTCGGCGAAGGTGTGTTGGCCACGCCCCGTACCGACTTCCGCAAGCGTGTGCTCTATTCGACGTACGACATCACATCGCGCCTGACAAGGGGTGCAAATACAGTTGGCCTCATCCTTGGCAACGGCTGGTTCAATGGACAGAAGAAGTACTGGGGCTGGCAGATGCAGTGGTACGGGTCGCCGCGAGCCATCCTCCAGTTGGAGATCGAGCTCGAAGACGGCTCACACGAGCGGATCGTCACCGATGAGTCATGGAGAGGCGCCTGGTCGCCGATCACGTTCAATTGCATCTATGATGGCGAGGACTACGACGCCCGCCTCGAGCAAGCGGGATGGGATCTCGCCGACTTCGATGACGCTTCGTGGCGACGGGTCAACGTCGTAGCCGCTCCCGGCGGAAGGCTCGTGCCCACCACCCACGAAGCAGAGAAGGTGGTCGAGACGATTCGTCCCGTCTCGTTGAACGAACCCGAGCCGGGGGTGCATGTCTTTGACCTCGGCCGAAACATGACCGGCTGGGTGCGTCTCAAGATCCACGGTGGCGGAAGCGGCGATGTCATCAAGCTGAGATTCGCCGAGGCTGTGGATGATCGCGGCACGCTCGACACCAGCACGAATGGAAAGGCCCGCCAGGAGGACAACTACATCCTCAAGGGCACCGGCGAGGAGATGGTTGAGCCTCGCTTCACCTATCACGGCTTCCAGTACGTGGAGGTCGCCGGATATCCGGGGTGCCCTGAACTTCACACCATTGAGGGCCGCTTCGCGCATGTGGCCGTAGACCGGACCGGTTCCTTCGAATGCGGATCCGACCTGATCAACAAGATCCACCGCTGCACCCTACAGTCCCAGCGCTGCAACATTCAGATGGGGGTTCCCACTGACGACACGCAGCGGCCCGAACGTCTTGGATGGGGTGCCGATGCATGGGCCACGGCCAATGAGGCCCTTTACAACCTGTGGATGCCGCGAGTGTACGCGAAGTGGATCGCGGACTTCTGCGATCAGCAGGACGACCGGGGGATGGTCGGCATGATCGCACCCCAGGCAGGCTCGGAGGAGGACCTGGTCTGGAGCGCAGCGTTCGTGCTTATCCCGTGGTGGCAGTACGTCCACTACGGCGATCGCAGAATCCTGGAGGACAGTTACGCGTCGCTGCAGCGCTATATCACCCACCTCGAGGCAACGGGACTGAGGGACGTCACGACCGCGCCATCGGACAAGGTGATCCAGGCTCTGATTTGGCGCAGCGGCCCGGAGGCAAGGTTCCCTACTGAAGAGGAACGTGGCTATCTACAAATATCGCAGTGGGGCGACCACCTCGCTACGGCCGAGGGATATGTCGTTCGGGCCAACCTGCCACTCTCCATGGCGACGGCGTTCTTCTATCTCGATGTCAGCACAATGGCCAGGATTGCCACCGTCCTCGGCAGGGAAGAAGACGCTCGGCAGTATCTCGACCTGGCCAGCAAGATCAAAGAGGCCTTCAATGAACGCTTCTTCGATCCGGGCCTCGGCTACTACGATACCGGCATACAGAGCGCCCAGGCATGGCCATTGGCCTTCGGTCTGGTGCCCGAGGATCACCGCCAGCGAGTCAGCAGCTACTTCCACAGCAATGTGAGCTTCCGCCAGCGGCGACTCACCACCGGGTACACCAGCACGAAGTTCGCCATTCAGGCCCTCGCCATGGCCGGCCGCGACGACGTCATCTGGAAGCTCGCCACGGCGACCAGTTATCCAAGTTGGGGATACATGCTCCGCGGCGGCCGAACCACGACCACCGAGAACTGGCATGGCGCTGGCTCGCTCAACCATGCGGCCCTGGGCGCAGCCATCGACGAATGGTTCTACTGGGGGCTTGCGGGCATACGTCCGGACGAGAGCGCCCCCGGCTTCGAACGAATCATCTTCAAGCCCTACCTGCCGCCGGGCCTCCAGAGGGCGCGTGCGTCCCTGCGCACCGCGCGCGGCATGGTCATCTCCGACTGGCGCAAGGAGGGCGACGTGGCGTTCCTGGGCGTCACCGTGCCGGCCAACAGTTCGGCCACAGTTCATATCCCAGCCGAGAACCCCGAACAGATCACCGAAAGCGGAGTGCCCGCCGCCGAAGCGCCGGGCGTGGCACAGCTCCGAACGGAAAATGGCGAGACCCTCTTTGAGGTGGGCTCAGGAGCCTACCGCTTCACGTTCCCGGTTCCGAGAGGACACTAGGAGAGACATGGCTGTGAGAACCCACTTCCGTTCGTTCCCCCGCGTCGCCGTCCTGGCACTCGCCGCATTTCTCGTCTTGCCCGGCGCGCTCGTCGGAGCGCCGAAGAAAATGGCGGTGCCCGACTTCATCCAAGGCGACGCGATCCCCGCAGGCGCGACCCACGACTGGACGCTCGGGGCCACGGGGGCGCGCGGATGGATGTACAGCGATAGGCTGGTGACGACTGACGCACGGCAGATCTATGTCACGAAGGTGGAGAAGGGTTCCCCCGCGGACGGGATCCTCGGGGTCGGCGACGTGATCCTGGGCGACGGCGGCAAGCCGTTCTCCTACGACCCGCGCACGGAGATGGGCAAAGCCCTCACCACGGCCGAATCGGAAGCCGGTGGCGGAAACTTGTCGCTGATCCGCTGGCGAGCCGGCAAGACAGAGACGGTCGTGGTGAAGCTCCCCGTCCTCGGCACGTACAGTGCGACCGCTCCCCACGATTGCCCGAAATCGAAGCGCATCCTCGAGCAAGGCTGCAAGGCGCTGGCCGAACGGATCGCGGCCCCCTCCTACCGGCAGAACCCGATCACGCGCTGCCTGAATGCCCTGGCCCTGCTCGCCAGCGGCAGTCGCGAATACCTGTCCTTGGTTCGCAAGGAGGCCAAGTGGGCGGCGGCCTTCTCCGCCGACAGTTTCCAGACCTGGTACTACGGCTACGTCATCATGCTGCTCTCCGAGTACGTGATGGCGACCGGAGATGAATCGGTCATGCCTGGGCTGCGGCGCCTGGCACTGGAAGCCGCCAACGGGCAGAGCATCGTCGGCTCCTGGGGCCACAAGTTCGCCGGTCCGGACGGGCGACTCCTGGGTTACGGGATGATGAACGCCCCGGGCTTGCCGCTGACCACCTCGTTGATCCTGGCTCGTGAAGCGGGCGTGAAGGGCGCGGCGGTGGCCCGCGCCATCGAGCGCAGCGCCCGTCTCCTGCGATTCTACATCGGCAAGGGGGCTGTTCCCTACGGCGACCACCATCCGTGGACCCAGACCCACGAGGACAACGGCAAGTGTGGGATGGCGTCGGTCCTGTTCAACCTGCTCGGGGAGGCGAAGGGAGCGGAGTTCTTCTCGCGGATGAGCGTCGCCTCGCACGGCGCCGAGCGCGACACAGGCCACACCGGGAACTTCTTCAACATCCTGTGGTCGCTGCCGGGCGTGGCGCAATCCGGTCCCCACGCCACCGGCGCCTGGATGCAGGAGTTCGGCGCCTGGTACTTCGATCTCGCACGCCGCTGGGACGGGACCTTCGTTCACCAGGGCCCGCCGCAGATGGGGGGAGACAAGTACGGGAACTGGGACTGCACCGGGGCCTATCTGCTGGCGTACGCGATGCCGCTCAAGAGGCTCTATCTGACGGGCAAACGGAAGAGCTCCGCCCCCCAACTCGATGCGGCCGCGGCCCAAGCTCTGATCCTCGACGGGCGCGGCTGGAGCAACAAGGACCGCAACAGCTTCTATGACCAGCTTAGCGAGGAACAGCTCCTCGAGCGGCTTGCCAGTTGGTCGCCGATCGTCCGCAAGCGGGCCGCGATGGCGCTCGCCCGCCGGAAGGAGGCACCAGTCCCACCCCTGCTGCAGATGCTCGAGTCCCCGCGCCTCGAATCCCGCTACGGCGTCTGCGAGGCCCTTGCGATGTTAAAGGGCGCCGCCGCTCCCGCCGTGCCGGCGCTGCGGAAGACCCTTCGCCACGATGACCTCTGGCTGCGTGTCAAGGCCGCCGAGGCACTGGCCCGCATCGGCGATCCCGCCATGTCTGCCGTCCCGGAGCTGCTCGAGAGGCTTGCCAAGGGGCCCTCCGAGGACGACCCGCGCGGCATGGAGCAACGCTACCTGTGCTTCGCGGTCTTCGGACAGATGCTGAAACGATCGCTCGACGGCGTCGACCGCGAGCTGCTCTGCAAGGCAGTGGCGGCGGGGCTCCAGAACCAGGACGGCCGCGCACGCGGAACGGTCGGCGGGATCTACCAGCAGCTCCGCTACGAGGAGATCAAGCCGCTCCTGCCCGCCATTCACCAAGCGATCGTCACCCCCGCCCCGAGTGGCATCATGTTCGCCAGCGGTGTCCGTCTCGCCGGCATCGATCTGCTCGCCAGGCACAGGATTCGGGAAGGCATGCCGCTCTGCATACAGATCATGGACATTAGCAAGTGGGGCAAGAAGAGCCGGATCACTCAGTGCCTGAAAACCCTCGGGACGTACGGTGCGGCGGCCAAACCGATCTTGCCTCAACTCCGACAACTCGAGAAGGACCTCCTCGCCCACAGTGAGGCCCGGATGCTCAAGCCCGTGATCGAGAAAACCCAGGCTCTGATCAAGAAGATCGAGAACGCGACTGGAACCGTTGAGCTACGCAGCCTTGGTGATTCTTGATCAGCGGGCATGGGTGATGTAAGTGGAACCGTGTCAGAGAAAGGGTTCACAATGCTCCGGCATCTGGTTGTGTCGTGCTTGCTGTCGGGTATGCTCTTCACTGGAGTTGCTCAAGCTCAGGACAGTCCGGGGAAGATGCCCCGTGAGGATGTTGTCGACGTTCCGGCTATTGGCAAAGACCTCTGTGTCAGCAACGTGTTCCAGACCAACATGGTTCTACAGCGAGACAAGCCCCTCACCATCTGGGGCTGGGCGGCGCCTGGCGAGAAGGTCACCGTCTCGTTCGCCGGACAGACCGCCGATACCATCGCCGAACCCGGTCGTACGTGGAAAGTGACGCTCAAGGGCCCCCCTGCCAACAGTAAGCCGCAGGTGATGACGATCAAGGGCAAGGATAGGACGCTGACGCTGGAGAGCATCCTCGTCGGCGACGTCTGGGTTCTCGGCGGGCAGAGCAACATGGAGTTCGCGCTGGCCAAGGTCGACGACGGGGAGTTGGAGGTCGTCTCGGCGAATTTCCCCCAGATCCGCCTGCTGACCGTGCCGCGCGGCCAAGGGTTCAAGTCGGTGGCGAGCTTCCAGCGGCTGCACGAGTGGAGCGACTGGTCGAAGCGGCATTTCCGCAAGGGCGACTGGGACGTCTGCACGCCCGAGGTGGTGCGCGACTTCTCGGCCATCGGCTACGTGTTCGGCCGGCGGCTTCACATGGCCAGCCAGGTGCCGATCGGCCTGATCGACGTATCCGTCGGCGGGACCACCGTCGAGGCCTGGACGCCAGAGACTGTGCTCAAGAAGACCCCCGGCGCCGAAACGCAGGCGATGCTCAAGGAGTGGGCAGAGAGGATCGCCGCGTTCGACCCGAAGACCGATCTGGAGAGGCGCATCGCCGATTTCCATCGGCGCAACGAGGCCCGCAAGGCGAAGGGCCAGCCCGTCCCGGCGGGACAGAAGCCGCCATCCGACCTGCGACCCGGCCCGTCTGCTGACAGGAACCGCCCAGGCTACTGCTATGCCAGCATGATCCGTCCGCTGGAGGGGCTGTCGGTGGCAGGCGCGGTGTTCCACCACGGCTTCAACAACTGCTTCAGCGGCTCGCCCGGCGCGCGGATGTACTATCAGGTGTTCGGCAAGATGATCACCGCGTGGCGGCGTGCGTTTGCCGACGAGAAGCTGCCCTTCTGCATCATCTCGCTCTGCACGGCCGGGGCGCCGCAGACCCACAAGAACTTCCTGCCGCCGATGTACGACGTCGGCCCGCTGCTGCGGGAGGCGCAGTACCAGGCGTTCGTCGACTTCCGCAAGGCCGGCGACACGACCATCGGGTTCGTCAGCAGCTTCGACCAGCGCAAGAGCTGGTACCACCCGCAGATCAAGGTCCCCGTCGGCGAGCGGGCCGCCAAGTGGGCCCTGGTGACGCGGTACGAGCTCCTCACCGGCCGGGGCGCCGAAGAGCACTGGCTGCCGCCCGAGATCATCGAGGTGGAGGTCGTCGACGGGAAGATTCGGTTGACCCTCAGCACCTCGGTCCGGACCAAGGACGACAGCAATGACAAGTTGCTCGGCTTCGCCATCGCCGGCGCCGACCGCCGGTTCTACCCGGCCGAGATCGGCTACTACACCGACGGCAAGCGCGACGGCCGGAACCGCCTGCAGTACAAGCGGAACATGCTCGTGCTGAGCAGCCCGTTCGTGCCGGAGCCCAAGCACTACCGCTACGCCTGGGCACGCAACCCCATGGCAAACATCGTCAACGGCCTGGGGATTCCCCTGGCGACCCAGCGCAGCGACGACTGGGTTCTGGAAGAAACGCCGGTCAAGCTGCCGACGCCGAAGGGCATGGACGCCCGGTCACAGCGGCGATGGCTCTCCGGCCGGCTGCGCAAGGAACTGGGCCTGGCGGACACCGAACGTCGCATCCGGGAGGCCGAAGCGACGATTGCTGAGTTGAAGGAGCAGTACGCCAAGGACAAGGCCGCCTGGGACAAGCAGAAAGCCACGGAGGCCGAACGGGCCAAGGCGGACGCCGACAAGTAGGCCCAGCGAGGAGCCCCGCCCACGCAACGGGCGTCAGAAGCCGGCTTCCTTACAGGGCAACGGGCGCCGGTCAGTGACTCGCACGCGTGAATTGGGTGAGATGAAGCCAGACGAAAGGGAACAGCATGAGAGTAGAATCCGTCGCAGTATGCCTGGTCCTGGGAATGATCGCTCCGGCTGGCGCCGCCGAACATCACGACGCCAATGCTCCGGTTGCACAGGAAACGGTTCAAGACATCAAAGCCTACTGCCTGGATTTCAACTGGGGTGGTCGCAGGCGCTTCGCCGCGCCCGGCTCATGGCACAGTGCCGACCCGGCGGCTCACGTGGCCTGGTACAAGGCGATGGGCGTGAATGTCATCCAGACCTTCTGCGTCTCCTGCAACGGGTACGCGTGGTACAAGAGCGGCTTTGTTCCGGAACAACCTGGGCTGAAACACGACTTCCTTCCCGAGGTGGTCAGGCTCGGTCACAAGGAAGGCATGCTCGTGATGGGCTACTTCTGCATAGCCGCCAACACGAAGTGGGGCACGGATCATCCCGACCTGAGCTACGGCACGCCGAGCACGTACCATATCCCCTATACCGATGAGTATCTCGATTACCTGACCAGATCCATCACCGATGCGGTCAGCAAGACCGGCATTGACGGATTCATGATCGACTGGGTATGGCAGCCGAAACGGCAGTCGACGAAGGGCAAGTGGCTGGACTGCGAGAAGAAACTGTACGGACAGCTCATGGGCGAGGCGTTCCCGGGAGAAGACAAGCTGACCAAACAGCAGGACCTCGCGTACAGCCGCAAGGCCATTGATCGCTGCTGGAAGGCAATCCGCCAGGCAGCCAAGGGCGCCAACCCGAAGTGCATTGTCTGGGTGACGAGCAACCACATGAACCACCCGCATGTCGTCAACTCGGACATGTACAGACAGGCCGACTGGTTGATGAACGAGAGTGGCGACATGAAGCGCATCAACGCGGTCAAGTCCATGGTCGGCGAACACACTCGTCTGATCACCTGCCTCGCCAGGTGGAACCGGAGGGATGCCACCCAGGTCGTCCCGGAGGCTCTCAAAGCAGGGGTCGGACTCTATGGCTTCACCAAGCCCCGCAAGATGAGCGGCCTCGTGCCTCTGGAGGGGATCCTGTCGCGCCCCGTGAGCGAGTTGAAAGGTGACGACCGGAACATCGCCGTGCTCGCCCGCGCGTACCACGGTGTGTCCATCGATGCCGTCCGGAATGCAGAGGGGCAGTTCGTTGAGCCAGAGAAAGAAAGACAGCAATGATGAAAGGGAGTAGTCCAGCGGCAACGAGCTGTCTGTCGCAGGTGATATGTGCGGCGGTGGTCTGGAGCGTCTGCTGCTGCCCGGTGAGTGCGCAACAGAACGGTCCCGCCGGGATGCCCAACCCCACAATCGAGATGGGAACGCCCTTTGCCGACAACGCGATTCTGCAGCGGGAGATGAAGGTCCCGGTCTGGGGCTGGAGCGAGCCGGGGACGAACGTCACCGTGGAGTTTGCAGGTCAGAAGAAGAACGCTGCCGCCGACAAGAACGGCAAGTGGATGCTTGACCTCGATGAACTCGAGGCAAGCCTGGAACCGCGTGAGATGGTGATCACCGACAGCCGAGGCAGCCGCGTCGTCATCAAGAACATCCTCGTCGGGGAAGTCTGGCTGGCATCAGGGCAGTCCAACATGCAGTGGAAGGTCCAGAAGAGCAGTTGCAGCAAGCTGCGTGTTGAGGCGAAGGGCAACGTCGCCCCGATCCGCGAGTTCGAGGTGACCAGCGTCGTTGCGATGTTGCACCCGATCGAGAGAGCAGACGGTGCGTGGAAGAACGGCGATTACGGCAACTACAGCGCCATTGCTCTTGCCTTTGCCCACAAGCTCTACGGGGAGCTCAACGTTCCCATCGGGATCCTCAACTGCTCGTTCAGTCAGACCACCATCCAGGCCTGGGTCCCGCGCGAGGGGTTCAGAGACGGCGAGGACGAGTACACCAAGGCTATCCACAAGAAGATTCTGGAGACCGATCCGACCACACCGGAGCACAAAGCGGCGTGGAACGCGTTCTACCAGAGCATTGAGGACACCCTCAAGGAGAACGCTGAACGGGTCAGGAAGGGCGAGGCTCCGAAGGAAATCTCCACCAGAACACCGGGTAATCTGAGCGGCAACCGCGATGCCTCGTGGCTTTTCAACGGCAGGCTCAATCCAGTGGTTCCCTATGCAATTCGGGGCGCCATCTGGAACCAGGGCTACGCCAACATGGGCGAAGGTCTTCTCTACTGCAACAACCTGCACAGCCTGGTCCGTGGCTGGCGCCTGCGCTGGAATCGCCCCGAGCTGCCCGTCTACTTCCACCAGTTCTACTGCCCCGGCAAGTCGGGCTTCAGCAGCCCCAGCATCGGCAGCACTGCCGAGATGCGCCTCGGCACCTGGCTGGCTCGGGATATCCCGGATGCCGGCATGGCCAGCCAGATCGACATCACCGGGGCTATCCATTACTGGAACAAGGCGGTTCCCGGACAGCGACTGGCCCTCCACGCCCTGAAGAACCAGTATGGCAGGAAGGTCGTGGCGGACGGCCCGATGTTCCAATCCTACAAGGTCGAGGGCCGCAAGCTGATCGTTGCGTTCGATCATGCGGAGGGCGGGCTCGTAGTGGCTGAAACCGGCTCCAATGCCGATCGCAGGAACAAGGAAGGAACGGGGTTCGCCGATCCGAGGATCATCGAGGACGGCGACGACCAAGTGAAGCTGTTCTACCTGGCCGACGAGAACCGCATCTGGTATCCGGCTAACATGAGGATTGACGGCGACACGGTGGTGCTCACCTCGCCCAAGGTGAAGTCCCCCCGCGGCGTCTCCTACGCCACCGGTGGCGTAGGGTTCCGGCCGAATGTCTACAACCGGGCCCTGCTGCCCATGACGCCGTTCATCTACTACGACAACAAGCTGGTCACCGCCGAGACCTGGCCAGATGAGGAACTGAAGATCGATGGCGTGGTGCCGGATCCCGATGCGGTGGGCACGAAGTATGAGTGGCGCAAGATGCCGCTTCTCGGCACGCAGTTCCGCGACAATGCGGTCCTCCAGGCCGGAGTCCCGATTACCCTTTGGGGTTCAGCGGTGCACGACTTCGGGTATGAGGCAGAGGGCGAGGCGGCCATCAAGTTCAGCTTCGCCGGCATCGAGAAGACGATCCCTGTCGCCGCCGGGCCGTCCATTGTCACGCTGGGGCCAGGCCAGACGCGATTCCCATCGGGCAAGGAGTGGCGGGTCACGCTGCCTCCCATGGAGGCGAGCGCTGAGCCCAAGACCCTGAAGGTGACGTTCACGATCGATGGCGAAGTGG